>PBAO01000063.1 GCA_002715985.1 Lysobacterales bacterium
CGGCGATCGAGCGGGTGATGGCCTGGCGAATCCACCAGGTGGCATAGGTCGAGAACTTGTAGCCGCGACGGTATTCGAACTTGTCGACGGCTTTCATCAGGCCGATGTTGCCTTCCTGAATCAGATCCAGGAACTGCAGACCACGGTTGGTGTATTTCTTGGCAATGGAGATGACAAGACGCAGGTTGGCCTCGACCATCTCTTTCTTGGCACGACGGGCCTTGGCCTCGCCGATCGACATCTTGCGGTTGATTTCCTTGATGTGATTCACGTCCAGCGAGTTTTCGTTCTCGATCTCGCGGATGCGATTCATGTGGCGCACGATGTCTTCGCGCCGGCTGGCGATCGTCGAGGAATAGCGACGCTTGGCCCGGATGAGCTTGTCGAGCCAGTCGGCGTTGGTGATGTTCTCCGGCAGCTGGCGGATGAAATCACGCCGCGGCATGCCGGCTTCATTGACACAGATCCGCAACATGTCGCGCTCGGCGCTGCGGATATCGATCATGGCCGTGCGCAGTTGCAGCGTCAGATCGTCGGCCGTCTTGGGCACGAGTTTGAAGCGCATGTAGTGCTGGGCCAGGCCGGCCAGGGCGACTTCGGTTTCGGCGGCCTCGCGCCCCTTCGACTCGAGCTTTTCGACGGCCTGGTCGTGCAGACGACGCAGCTCGGCGAACTGGGCGTTGGCCTCTTCGGGATCGGGACCATCATGGCCCGGCGCCGGGGCGCTGTCCTCGTCTTCTTCGTCGTCGGCGTCCGTGTCGGCCTCGGCGTTGTCGGCTTCGGTCTCGTCTTCGTTGACGATCGGATCACCCGTGTCCGGATCGACGAAGCCGACCAGTACGTCGGTCAGGCGCTTGTCGCCGGACTCGACCTGTTCCCAGAGTTCGAGCAGACGCCCCGTGGTGGCCGGAAAGTAGGCCAGCGAGTACATCATCTCGGCGAGGCCTTCCTCGATACGCTTGGCGATACGAATCTCGCCCTGGCGATCAAGCAGCTCGACCGTGCCCATTTCGCGCATGTACATGCGCACCGGATCGGTCGTGCGGCCGAACTGCGGGTCGAGCGCGGCCAGCGTGGCGGCGGCTTCCTCGGCGTCGTCGTCATCGTCATCGTTGACGGTGTTGCCGGCGATGACCATGTCATCTTCGTCCGGTGCCTGCTCGTGCACCGTGATGCCCATGTCGCTGATCATGTTGACGATGTCTTCGATCTGCTCGGGATCGACGATATCGTCGGGCAAAGTATCGTTGACCTCGGCGTAGGTCAGATAACCTTTCTGCTTGCCGTGGGCAATCAGAAGCCGAAGCTGTGATTTCTTGTCTTTGCTGCTCATGTGACTCGCTGCGTGTTGAATCTTAGGGGCAGGGCGCACTCGGCGATAACTGACCAGTTTAACATCGCCCGCGCCGGGCGCGTAATCGATCAGCCGGTGCTGCCCTGCAGCTGGCTCAAGACTTCCTTCAACTCTTGTGCGGCGCGCTCATCCAGCGGGCCGTGTTCCTGCTGGGCGAGCAGGGCGTTATAGCGCTCGCGCAGGGTCTGGCGCGAGCGGCGCTGCTGCGACAACCGGGCCACCGCGTCGACGAATTCGTCGGCCCGGGTATCGTCGTCCCCGGGTGGGCTCTGGGCGGCCAGTGTCTGCAGGCGCGAGAAATAACGATTGTCCCGGTATCGCTCCAACCATCGTGCAACCGCGACATTTGGGTTGTTTGCGAAAAAGTCAATCGCTTCGGCCAGAATTCTTGCGCCGGGGTTGTCGTGATCGGCCAGGTCGGCACGGGCATGATCGACCTGGCCGGCCAGCGCCGTATCGGCCAGCAGCAACGACAGCGCCCGGGTGACGGGCGTCACGCGGGCGCTGTCGGTTTCGCGCGCGGCCGGCTTCTGCGTCGCCGGTGTGTCATGGGCCGGCCGCGCGCTGGCGTTGGTGGCAAACAGCTCGCGCAGATCGGCCGAGGGCAGGCGCGACAGCTGCGATAATTCGCCGATCAGCTCGGCCCGGAATGCCTCCGGCGGCAGCGCGTTGATCGGTGTACGGGCCCGCTCGATCAGCTGGGCGCGGCCGTCCGGCGTGGTCAGATCCAGGCCTTCGGTCAGCCCGTCGAGCAGGACCTCGGACGCCGGGCGTGCCTCGTCGATCGCGGCCTGCATGCGCGCGGTGCCGTTGTCGCTGTGCAGCAGTGTGTCCGGATCTTCGCCCTCGGGCATGAACATGAAGCGCACGCGGCGTGCGCCGCGCATCACCGGCAGGCTGACCTCCATGGCCTTGCGGGCGGCCCGGGTGCCGGCCGTGTCGCCGTCGAAGCAGAAGACCACTTCCTGGGTGTGGCGAAACAGGGTGGTCAGATGGCTGGCCGTGGTGGCTGTGCCCAGGGTGGCCACGGCGTTGGGGAACCCGTGCTGGGCCAGGGCGATGACGTCCATGTAGCCCTCGACCACCAACAGGCGCGGCAGATCCCGCATGGCCTGGCGTGCCTCGTACAGGCCGTACATCTGGTCGGATTTGTGAAACAGCGGGGTTTCCGGCGAGTTGAGATATTTCGCCTTGTCGTCGCCCAGGGCCCGGCCGCCGAAGGCGATGGTTCGCCCGCGGGTATCGCGGATCGGAAACATCAAGCGGTTGCGGAAGCGGTCGAAATATCCGCCGGAATCGCGTTCGATGAGCATGCCCGCGCGGGCTGCGGCCGGTTTGTCGCCGATGATGCCGGTCAGTGCATCCCAGCTGTCGGCGGCATAGCCCAGGCCGTAGCGCTTGGCCATGTCGCCCGAGACCCCGCGTTTCTTGAGATAGGCGATCGTGGCGTCGCTTTTTCGCAGCGCACTCTGGTAGTGCCGATCGGCGATACGCAAAACATCGTACAGCGGCTCGCGCGGCGGCCCGGCGGGGGCATCCTCGACGGCTTCTTCGGGCAGTTCCATGCCGGCGGCCTGGGCCAGTACGTCGACGGCGTCGCGAAACTCCAGGCGGTCGTATTCCATCAAGAAACTGATGGCGCTGCCATGGGCGCCGCAGCCGAAGCAGTGATAGAACTGCTTGGTCGGCGACACCGTGAACGAGGGGGTGTTCTCGTCGTGGAACGGGCAGCACGCGCTGTACTCGCGGCCGGTCTTTTTCAGTGACACCCGCAAGTCGATGATCGACACGATATCCGTGCGATCCAGCAGTTGATCGATAAAGCTCTGCGGGATGCGTGCCATGACATCTCGGGTATCGCCCGGCCGTGGCCGGGCGAATCAAGGATTATTGCAGCCGGGCTTTCAGGCGCGCGGACACATCGGACATATCGGCCTTGCCGGCCAGCTCGGTCTTGAGCTGGCCCATGATCTTGCCCATGTCACGCATGCTTGCGCCCTCGTGATCGGCCACGGCGCGATCGATGACATCGTCGAGATCGGCATCGGTCAACCGGGCCGGAAGATAATGCTCGAGGACATGAATCTCGGCGTTTTCGGCATCGGCCAGCTCGTCGCGGCCGGCGTCGCGATACTGGCTTTCGGCATCGCGGCGCTGCTTGATCATCTTTTCGATCACGGCCAGGACTTCGGCATCGTCCAGCGTGGTGGATTCGTCGACTTCACGCTGTTTGACCGCTGCCTGGGCCTGGCGGATGACCGACAGACGTTCCTTGTCCCGGGCGCGCATGGCCGACTTCATATCGTCGGCCAGCTGTTCTTTAAGGTTCAAGGGCATTCTCCACAAGAGACATTGATACAGGTCGCATCGATCACCGGCGATAATCCGGGTGCCGGTGATCGTCAGACAAAAAAACAGCGGCCCGAAGCCGCTGTCTTAGACGATTCATTCGAATCGTTACCGTGTCAGTGATCGAGAGACTCGATCAATACTGACGCGTGAAGCGCTGCTGCTCACGCTGCAGGCGCTTGGCGTGACGCTTCACGGCCGCCGCGCGCTTGCGCTTGCGTGTCTGACAGGGCTTTTCGAAGAATTCGCGACGGCGTACTTCGGTCACGACGCCGGCTTTTTCGCAACCGCGCTTGAAACGACGCAGGGCGACTTCAAACGGCTCGTTCTCTTTTACGCGTACGCTAGGCATTGAGCATCACACTCCGGAAAAATAGGTGCAGTCTTGTCGATCCAGCCGCTGACGATCATTAACCGCGCAGCTAGAATAGGACGATGAATAATACGCCTGAAATATCGACCGTGCAACGTGGTGCGCTGATCCTGGGTATCGAAAGCTCTTGTGACGAAACCGCCGTCGCTGTGTACGGCGATGACGGGCTGGCCGGTCATGCGCTACACAGTCAGGTCGCACTGCACGCCGATTACGGCGGTGTGGTACCCGAGCTGGCCTCGCGGGATCATATCCGCAAGATCGCGCCGCTGATCGAGACCGTCTGCGACAGCGCCCGGCGCGCTGAGATCACGGGTATTGCCTATACGCGCGGGCCGGGGCTCGTGGGGGCACTGCTGGTGGGCAGCGCGGTGGCCTCGGGCCTGGGCATGAGTCTGGGGGTGCCGGTGCTGGGTATCCACCATATGGAAGGGCACCTGCTCTCGCCGCTGTTGGAAGACGCGGCCCCTGCTTTTCCCTATACCGCGCTGCTGGTCTCCGGCGGGCATACGCTACTTGTGGCGGTGGAAGGCGTCGGGGCGTATCGCGTGCTAGGCAAGAGCATCGACGATGCCGTGGGCGAGGCCTTCGACAAGGCCGCCAAGATGCTGGGCCTGGGCTATCCCGGCGGGCCGGCGCTGGCGGCACTCGCCGAGCAGGGGGATCCGAACGCCTACGATTTTCCGCGGCCGATGACCCGACGCCCGGGCCTGGATTTTTCCTTTTCCGGGCTCAAGACGGCGGTCATGCTGGCGATCAAGGCCTGTGACGGCACGCAGCAAGTGCATGCCGATATCGCGGCGAGTTTTCAGCGGGCCGTGATCGATACGCTGGTGATCAAATGTCGACGGGCGATGCGTGATAGCGGCACGCAGCGTCTGGTCGTGGCCGGCGGGGTGGGGGCCAACCGGGCACTGCGTGATCGTCTCGGCGCGGCCGGTATGACCGACGGGTTCGCGCTGTATTACCCGCGTCAGGCGTTCTGTACCGACAACGCTGCCATGATCGCGCTGGCCGGCTGGCTGCGCCGGGCGGATTTCACGCCCGGTATCGCTCCTGCCCAGGCCACGGCCCGCTGGTCGCTGGAAACACTGGTCCCGCCACGACGGGCAAAGCCGGTATCCTGAGCGGCTGCAATACAACGATCTTCAACGTCGTGGACACGATATTCATCGATCAACTGGCCATTGATACGCAGATCGGCCTGTACGACTGGGAGCGCCGGATTCGCCAGCGCGTGGTGCTGGATCTGGCCATGGATTTCGATATCCGGGCGGCTGCGGCGACCGACGACGTTGCAAAGACCCTGGACTACAAGGCCGTCTCCAAGCGGGTGATCGCCTTTGTCGAAGACGCCGGCTTCGAGCTGGTCGAAACCCTGGCCGAGCGGATCGCGGCCTTGATCATCGAGGAATTCGGCGTCACCCGCGTGACCCTGCGTCTGAACAAGCCGTTCGCCCTGCGCGGGGCGGAGAATGTCGGCGTACAGATCACGCGCCCGGTGGCATGACCATGGGCGTGGATATCGCTGTGGGTATCGGTTCGAACATCGATCCGTCGCGTTATATACCGGCCGCGCTCGAGGCACTGCGGGCGCGCTTCGGCACGCTGGAGGTCTCAACGCTCTATCGTTGTCCGGCGGTCGGCTTCGACGGTGCGGATTTCATCAACCTGGTGGTGATGTTTTCGACCGGCGCGCCGATCGAGCAGGTTCAGACGGCGCTTCGCGATATCGAGACCGAAAACGGGCGGGCCCAGCGTGCCCGTGACGGCTCACGCACGCTGGATCTGGACCTGCTGCTCTATGGCGCTACGATCCACGACGACGGCACCATCCGCGTGCCGCGGGCCGATATCATCGACTACGCTTTCGTGCTGGCCCCCCTGGCCGAGCTGCGACCGCAGGGTGTTCATCCGAGCCTGGGCCGGACATATGCCGCGCTCTGGGCCGACGAGAACGCGCCACGCCAGCCGCTGATCGCCATCGACTGGGCCGAGCTGACCGGCGCCGACTGAAGCCGCCGGCCGCCCGCGCTCAACCGCCGGTGATCAATTCCCCAGCCGCAGACCGCCGTCGACCGCGATCACGGCGCCGGTCTGGAAGGGGTTGTCCAGACAGCCGCGTACGGCGGTATAGATCGTCTCTGGTGTGCCCGTCTTTTCCAGCGGGGTGGCGGCCAGGGTCTGTTCGCGGTCGGCATCATCCACCCAGTCCTGAAACGAGATCGGCCCCGGCTGGATCATGTTGACCTTGATTGTGGGAGCCAGACGCTTGGCAAACGACAGGCCCAGGTTCTGCAGGCCTGCCTTGGTCGCGCAGTAGACGTCATAGACCGGCTTGGGGTTGTCGGCCTGTATATCGGTGATCTGGACGATATCGCCCGGGGCCTCGCGGCTGCCGGCCAGGCAATCGGCCAGTTCGGTATTGAGCAGATAAGGCGCGCGCATGTGCACCTCGAAGAACGCCTGAAACTGATCCGAGGCAGCCTCGATATTCTCATCGGTCGGGGCAAAGGCCGAGGCGTTATGGATCAGGGCACGCAGCCGGGGCGCGAGCGCGCGGATACGGCCCGCAATAGCGCGCGTGCTGGCGGTATCGGCGAATTCACCCTGTACGGCATGTGCGCCGCGCTCGATCAGGCCGGCGATGTCGTCGGTGTCGCTGCGATAGACGGCGATGACGGAAAAACCGTCGTCGATCAGTCGGTTGGCGATATGCGCGCCGATATTGCGGTTGGCGCCCGTGACCACGACAGGTGCGGTATCGGTATTCATGCGGTCGTGTCTCGTGCGGCCAGTTCTCGGCCATGAATGGCACGCTGAATAGCCAGAACACGCAACTCGCGTAATTTCTCGCCAACGGCCGGGCCGCGCAGCTGGTGAGTGGCGACCACTTCGGCGCCGGTCAGCGCGTTGGCCGCCGCCAGGGCCTTGCGGGCCAGCTCGGCCTGAGGATAGGCCCGGTGTTCGTAGCCGAGCCGCCCGCGAACGTCGGCGATGCACACGGTGATCAGATCCTCCAGGCGTTCGGGCCGACGAAAGGCATCGACGGCTTCGAAAAGCGCCATGAGTGTGGTGGCCTTGATCTGGGTGATGCGATGGATATGGGTATGCCAGCGCGCGGTCAGACAGGCGGTTTCACGCAGCGCCCGTGGCACACCCATGCGCCGGCTGGCGGTATCGGCCGGTATCACGCCGCGTTCCTCATGGCCGCGATGGCCGGGCAGGATATCGGCCGGCGTCAGCCCCTTGCCATAGTCGTGACACAGCGCGCCGTAGCGCGCGGCAAGCCCGGCGTCATCGGCGGCGGCCAGGCTCAACACCAGCAGCGTATGAATCCCGCAATCCACCTCGGGGTGATACTGCGGCGGCTGGGGCACGCCGAAAAGCGCCGACAGTTCGGGAAACAGCCGCTCGAGTGCGCCGATCTCGCGCAGGAAATAGAAGAACAGGGCCGGCTCGTCGCTCATGAGCGCGCGCTCGGTCTCGGCCCAGACCCGTTCGGGAACGAGATGGTCGACCTCGCCGGAGGCCACCATGGTCTGGCACAGGGCCCGGGTTTCCTCGGCCACGGTAAAGCCCAGTGGCGCGAACCGGGCATAGTAGCGGGCCAGGCGCAGGATACGCACCGGGTCTTCGACAAAGGCCGGCGATACGTGGCGTAACCGCCTGGCCTCGAGATCGGCCAGGCCGTCGTAGGGGTCGATACGCGTGCCGGAGGGATCCTCGGCGATCGCGTTGACGGTCAGATCACGACGGCCCAGATCCGCCTCGAGTGTGACCTCGGCCCCGGTATGAAAGACAAAGCCGTGGTAACCGTGGCCGGCTTTGCGCTCGGTGCGCGCCAGCGCATGCTCTTCACGGGTGTCAGGATGCAGAAACACCGGAAAATCGCGGCCGACCGCGATATAGCCGCTGTCCTGCATGGCCTCGGGTGTGGCTCCCACGACCACCCAGTCGCGATCGGACACGGCAAGGCCCAATAGCGCGTCACGCACTGCGCCGCCGACCAGGTAACGCGCGGCACCGGCCGGCAGGCCGTCGGATGATTCGTCGATGACTGGGCTCCCGAAAACTTAAAAAGACGTCTTGCGATCCGGATACGCAGGGCGCACGGAATCGATGCGCGAATTCAGCCGCGTGATCGATCCCGACAGCCGATGCTGGAAGACCGTCATGTGCGACATCACGCGCTGGACGTATTCGCGGGTTTCGGTATAGGGGATCGTGGCGATCCAGATATCCGGCGCCATGGTCGCCTCCGGCAGCCACTGGGCCACCTTGCCCGGCCCGGCGTTGTAGCTGGCCGTGGCCAGCGCCAGATTGCCGCCCCAGTCCTCGACCATATCGGCCAGATACCGCGCGCCGAGCGTCGTGTTCTCGCGCGGGTCGTTCAGATCCGTGCTGCTGGGAGCAGGCCGTCCCATCTGGCGGGCCACGAGCCGGGCGGTGCCCGGCATGAGCTGCATCAGCCCGTGCGCGCCAACCGGGGAGGTCACAGCCGGCTGGAACAACGACTCGGTGCGTACGACAGCGTAGACGAACGCCGGGTCGAGACCGTTGGCCGCGGCGGCAGCGCGCACGTCATCGCGAAAGGGCGTGGGGTAGCGGATGTCCAGATCGTTCCAGTAGTCCGCGTCGGCTAGGGTGAGGATCGCCCGGGCATACCACTGCCACTCATAGGCCCGGCGTGCGGCCTGCATCTGTTCGTCCTGGGGCAGGGTCTCCATCATCGCCTGCCATTCCAGATAGGCATAGCTTTCCATGCCCAGCGCGTGCAGCTCGCGCGCTCGCGCATAGCCGGGCCGGGCAGCCAGGCGCGCGGCGATCGCCGGGTCATCGGGCACGCGTTGTTCGTTGAACTGATAGTCCTGATTGAGCGCGTCCGCGGCCAGATAACCGTGATAGGAGCGCTCGGCGGCCAGCGGGCGATAGAGGGCCCGCGCTGCGTCCGAACGGCCCGTGGCCGCCAGCGCGCGCGCCTTCCAGTAACGCCATTCCTCGTCCTGAGCGATCGCCGGCGGCAGCGCGTTGATGGCCGCAATGACCAGCGGCCAGCGCCGGTCGTGTATGGCCGCGCGGATTTCCCAGCCCAGCGCGTGCTCGTCGCTGGCCCGGTTCAGCCGGGCATGATCCACACGGGCAAACCACAGCAGTGCCTCGGGCCGGTGCTCCTCGGCGAACAGCAGGGCAACGTAGCGCTGCATCTCGTACTTGCCGGCGGCGTCGATACCGAATCGATCGACCAGCGATGGCAGGGCGTCGGCCGCGGCTTCGGGAGCCGCCAGCACGTAGCGTTTGAACACATGAACGGCGATATCGTCGTCCAGCCCGGGCGCGGCCTGCGGCAGGCGGCGCGGGTTGTTCGTCAAGTCCAGCCAGTTGCCGATCACCGGCGCATCGCCGCTGGCCTGGCCGGCAAGGTATTGGGCCAGACCGGTATCACCGCCCAGTATCGCCTTGTGGGCTCGGCTGCGGATCAGGCCGGAATCGAGCGCGCCCTGGTCGGCCAGCCATTCGAAGACCGGGTTGCACTCAGCGGGCTGGCTTTCGCCGACATCATAGAGGGCCCGGGCGTTGGCCAGCGAGCCGCGCCCCAGGCCGATACGGGCCGCCTCGGCGCGGCAACGCGCGCTCGTCGTATCGAGGCCTTGCGTATGCTCCAGAATCTTGGACCAGCGGCCTCGGTCGGCCAGATCGTCCAGCCAGGCGCTTTCCAGTCGTTCTGCCGGCGGCAGGTCGGGATAGTCGGCCAGAAACGCATCGATACGCCTATCCAGGGTGCCATCGGCGCCGCTGGCCAGTTCGTGTCGCAGATCGGCCGCCGTCAGGTAGGGATAGAGCGGATAATTGCGCAGGTCATGGGCCAGATTGCTCTGAGCCGAAAACGTGCCGTGTCGCGCCTCATCGAGCGCGCGGATGAAGCGCTGGCGGGTGGTGTCGCTGTAGGCACTCACGGCATCGGCGTTGACCTCGGCCGTGGCCTGACACCAGGGCAGAAGTCCTGCCATGACGAGCGCTGAATAGATCAGGAAAGCGCGCATATCCGAGCATGCCGACAAACAATGGCCCAAAGTGTAACGCACCGCCGGGTGGGCCGGCCGGGGCGGATTCACCCGCAGCTAGGAGGCATCGAGAAACGCGTCATCGGCATTCAGTGCGCTCTGATCCTGCAACAGCGATACCCCGGCCAGATCACAGCCCATGACCGCCTCGTGCAGCGCGCTGATGGCTTTCGGGCGCGGAAAACTGCGGCGCCAGGCGATCGCGATCTGGCGCTTGGGTGCGGTGCCGGAAAACGGGCGGGTCTCCAGCAGACGCGACTCGTGCGACAGGTTCGGGATCGATGAGCGCGGCAAAACGGTCACGCCCAGCCCGCTGGCCACCATATGACGGATGGTCTCCAGAGACGAGCCGGAGCGGGTGCGATGGGCTTCCTCGGTCTCCCGGCAGCCGGCACACAGATCGAGCACCTGGTCACGGAAACAGTGGCCCGGGCCCAGCAGCAGGAGATTCTCGTCGGCCAGTTCGTTGGCCGCGATGGACTCCCGTCCGGTCCAGGCATGGGCCTGTGGCATGACCACGACAAAGCTCTCGTCATAGATCGGCCAGACCGACATGCCCGAGACATCGTAGGGCATGGCCACGATCACGGCATCGAGCTCGTTGTTGCGCAACTGCTGGGTGAGCTGGCCGGTGAGATTTTCCTCGATGATCAGGGGCATGTCCGGGCTGGTGGCACGCAGCTGCGGAATCAGATGCGGCAGCAGATACGGCCCCACGGTATAGATCACACCCAGGCGCAGCGGGCCCTTGAGCTCGTCGCGGCCCTGTTCGGCCACGGACTCCAGCTCACTGACCTCGCCCAGCACGCGATAGGCCTGTTCGATGATGCGTCGACCGATGGGCGTGACCCGAGCCTCGCCGCGGTTGCGCTCGAACACGGTCACGCCGAGCTCGCCCTCGAGCTTCTTGACCGCCACGGACAGCGTGGGCTGGCTCACGAAGGCGCGCTTGGCTGCGCGGCCGAAGTGACGCTCCTTATCAAGCGCGATCAGATAGCGCAGTTCGGTCAGCGTGATATGCATCGACGGTACAAGCTCCCCAGTTATGATCCGGCGCAATCTCTAGGCGCGGCCAAGCCAGTCCTGAGGCTTGAGAAAACGCGTATACAAATCGGCCTCGGCGCTCCCGGGCGCCGGTTCATAAGCATACTGCCATGCCGCCAGTGGTGGCATCGACATCAGGATCGACTCGGTGCGACCTCTGGACTGCAGGCCGAACAGGGTGCCGCGGTCATAGACAAGATTGAACTCGACGTAACGACCGCGCCGGTACAGCTGGAAATCCCGCTCGGCCGCGCCGTAATCATGATCCTTGCGGGTCTCTACGATCGGCGTGTAGGAATCGATGAACGCCTGGCCGACCGATTGCACGAAAGCAAACGAATCGGCAAAGCCCAGCTCGTCGAAATCATCGAAGAACAGCCCGCCGATACCGCGTGTTTCGGCCCGGTGCGGAAGATAGAAATACTCGTCGCACCAGGCCTTGAAGCGATCATAGAGATCATCGCCGAACGGCGCGCAGGCCTCATGAGCGCCTTGATGCCAGGCCACAGCATCGTCATCGAAGCCGTAATGGGGCGTCAGATCGAAACCGCCACCGAACCACCAGACCGGTGTCTCGCCCGGTTTCTCGGCGATGAAGAACCGCACGTTGGCATGCGCGGTCGGCGCATAGGGATTACACGGGTGGGCGACCACCGATACCCCGGTGGCCACGAACGAGCGCCCGGCCAGTTCGGGCCGGCGTGCCGACGCCGAAGCCGGCAGCGAATCGCCGATGATATGCGAGAAATTGACGCCGGCCCGCTCGAACACCGCACCGTCGGATAGCACGCGCGTGTCGCCGCCGCCGCCCGAGGGCCGCTCCCACTGGTCGACGAAAAATCGCGCCTCGGGCTCAAAAGCCTCCAGACGAGCCGCGATATGATCCTGCAGACCTTTGAAATACGCGATCACCGCATCGGCGGTGACTTGGGCATCGTCATCAACCGCCACGAATGATCTCTCCGGTTTCTGCGTCTCGGATCGTGCTCGGGATACCGGGCGTGTCGGGCACGCCGGCGACCACGCCGTCGATGGCGCCTCCGAAACGTGCCCGTGCAGCCCACGTCGAGCGTATCGGGGCCCGGCCGGTCACATTGGCACTGGTCGAGACCAGCGCGCCGCCAAACGCGTGGCACAGAGCACGCGTCAGCGCATGCGCAGGCTCGCGCAGCGCGATGGTCTCGCGCCCGCCGGTCAGCCAGACCGGTGCATCGGGGGCCGCCGGCAACAGCCACGTTTCGGCGGCCGGCCAGGCCGCGATCGCCCGTTGCCAGGCGTGATCGGCCTGCGCGGCCACCAGCGGGGCCAAATGCGCAGGATTGTCGGCGATCACGATCAGCCCGCGTGATACATCGCGCTGCTTCATCGCCAGAATACGGCCCACCGCGACCGGATCGGCAGCATCGGCGGCCAGCCCCCAGACGCCATCGGCCGGATGGGCGATCACGCCCCCATCAGCCAGCAAGCGCGCGGCATGACGCACACGAAACCGTGCGCCGACCTGCTCATTCATCTTCTACCTCGAAAAGCTTTGCTTGTACGCCAATGAGCACGCATGAATACAGACAGGGCAATCCGCAGATTGGCCGGTCTGTATTCATGCGTGTGTATTCGCCTTCATTCGCGAACCATTCGAAAGCGGCGCCCCGAACAGGCTAGCTCGAAGACGACGTCTTGCCGGCCTTGGTTTTGGTCGCCGACGTCTTCTTGCTGGTGGCGGTCTTTTTCGTCGTGGACTTCGCGGCCGCGCTCTTGGTTGCGGATTTCTTGGTCGTTGCCGATTTGGACGCGCTTTTCTTGCTCGTTGCGGTCTTCTTGGCAGCGGTCTTTTTTGAAGTCGCGGCCTTGGTGCCCGACGTCTTGGTGTTCTTCTTGCCGCGTTTCTTCTTCTCCGGCGCCTTGGCCAGAATCTCCTGACACTGTTCCAGCGTCAGTTCCGTGGGTTCCTGATCCTTGGGCGCCCGGGCGTTTTTCTTGCCGTCGGTGATGTAAGGGCCGTACGGGCCGTGCTGGACCTTGATACCGGCTTCTTCGAAGTGGGCAATGAGCTTCTTGGCGTCGGCCTCTTTCTTTTCGGCGATGACTTCCAGCGCCCGCTCGCGCGAGATGGTGTAGGGGTCATCCTCCTTGAGCGAGGCAAAGGTCTTGTCGAAGCGCACATAAGGCCCGAAGCGGCCAATATTGACCTGGATCGCCTCGCCTTCGGGCGTGGTGCCCAGATCACGCGGCAGGTTGAACAGATACAGCGCTTCGTCGAGCGTGATCTTGTCCATGTCCTGGCCCTTGCGCAGGCCGGCAAACTTCGGCTTTTCCTCGTCGTCCTTGGAGCCCAGCTGCACGAACGGCCCGTAGCGGCCGATACGCACGATCACCGGCTTGCCGGTTTCCGGGTCGGTGCCCAGCTCACGGGCCTGGGCCACTTCCTCGCGCGAGAGATCCTGCTTGGCCTCGATCTGGTCGGAAAAGCGCTCCCAGAATTCGGCCAGCAAGGGTTGCCATTCCTCTTCACCGCGAGATACCGCATCCAGCCGGTCCTCGAGCTTGGCGGTGAACTCGTAGTCCACGTAACGGGTGAAGTGATCGGTCAGGAACTTGTTGACGATCTTGCCCAACGGCGTGGGCATGAAGGCCTTGCCGTCCATTTCGACGTACTCACGATCCTGCAGCGTGGAGATGATCGCGGCATAGGTCGACGGCCGGCCGATGTCGTATTCTTCCAGCGTCTTGACCAGGGCGGCTTCGGTGAAGCGCGGCGGCGGTTCGGTGAAGTGCTGGGTGGGCACGATCTCGTTCAGATCGATGATCTGGCCTTCTTCAAGCGGCGGCAGGCGCTTGTCGGCGTCGTCGTCGCCCTTGTCGTCGTCGCGGCCTTCCTTGTAGACCGAGAGGAAACCGGCCTCGCGCAGGGTGCGCCCGCTGGCCCGGAACAGATGCCGGCCGGATGTGTCGGCGGCCAGATCGGCCGAGACGGTATCGAACAGGGCATGCACCATCTGACAGGCCACGGTGCGCTGCCAGATCAGCTCATAGAGCCGGAACTGATCGGAGGTGAGATAGCGTTTGATCTCGTCGGGAATCCGCGCGCTGGCCGTGGGCCGAATGGCCTCGTGGGCCTCCTGGGCGTTCTTGGATTTGGTCTTGAAGCTGCGCGGGGCGTCCGGCAGGTTCTTCTGGCCGTAGCGGTCGCCGATGGTCTGGCGCACCTCGGCCAGCGCGTCCTGCGACAGGCTGACCGAGTCGGTTCGCATATAGGTGATCAGACCGGTTTCGTCGCCGTCGCCGAGTTTCACGCCTTCATACAGACCCTGGGCGGTGCGCATGGTACGCCGGGCGTTGAAGCCCAGCTTGCGCGCGGCTTCCTGCTGCAGCGTGGAGGTCGTGAACGGCGGGGCGGGGTTGCGCTTGCGCTGTTTCTTTTCGACCGTGGCCACGCGCAGCGACCCGCCGGTGGCGCGCATGCCCGATGATTTGGTGTCTGCTTCGGGATCGACCTCGTAGGTCTCGACCGCGCCGCCGACCGCCCCGGCCAACGTATCCAGCACCTCGCGGGCACTGCCTTGGTTGTTGACCGTGAACTGGCTGACCTTGTCGCCGTTCAATTGCGACAAGCGTGCCGAAAAGGGAATGGTCTCAGCTTCGGCCCGGGCTTCGACGCGCCAGTATTCCTCGGGCACGAAGGCCTCGATCTCGGCATCGCGCTCACAGATCAGGCGCAGCGCCGGGGACTGGACACGTCCGGCCGACAGGCCGCGCTGAACCTTGCGCCACAGCAGCGGCGAGAGATTGAAGCCCACCAGATAATCCAGCGCGCGACGAGCCTGCTGAGCGTTGACCAGGTCGTTGGAGATCGTACGCGGGTTGTCCACCGCATGAGCCACGGCGCGTTTGGTGATCTCGTGAAAGACCACGCGGGCGACGTTCTTGTCCTCGATCAGCCCGCGCTCCTTCAAGAGCTCGAGCAGGTGCCAGGCAATGGCTTCGCCTTCGCGGTCCGGGTCAGTGGCCAGCAGCAGGTTGTCTGCTTTCTTCAGCGACTTGGCGATCTTTTCGACGTGTTTCGCGTTGCGATCGATCACGTCGTAGCGCATCGCGAAATTATTGGCCGTGTCGACCGCGCCCTCCTTGGGGATCAGATCACGCACGTGGCCGTACGAGGCCAGGACCTGATAGTCCTTGCCGAGATATTTCTCGATGGTCCGGGCCTTGGCCGGGGACTCCACGATGACGAGGTTTCGGCTCATGAGCGGGTCATTGGTCGTATAGGTGACACGGAGAACGCCGCGAACCCTAGCACAGGCTTTTGAAGCCTGCGCTACGCCATTTCGTCGACGTCAGAGTCTAGGGTCTGTAGGTCGTGGCGATGTTTTTCAAGCCGTGCGGGCGCTTTCAAAGCACAGGCCGGGCCACCGGTTCACATGGCCGCGTCAATGTGCCGCACCCGGCGCCTCGGCGTGCATGAGGGCCTCCATGCGGGCATAGGCCAGATCCTGATCCGGGGCTTGCGAGAGCACCATCATCACGACCCATTTGACCTGCTCGAGCTCGGCCGTGGCGGCTTCGTCATCGGCCAGTGCCATCAGGCGATCGATGACCAGCTCGCGATTCTCGGCGTTCAATACGCCTACGTGCTCGAGGTAGGCGATGAAGCCGCGGCATTCGGCATCCAGCACGATCAACTCGGCCCCGGCGTAAACACGCACGGCATCCGACGTGGGGGCTGCGAAGCGGGCACGGCCGTCGCCGCGAGTAGCGCTCAGCCAGTCGAAGGCATCATCGATTTCATCGGGGAAGAATCCGGCTTCGCCGAGATCGTCGCGAACATCGCCGCTGGTGCCGATGTCGGGCAGCGAAAAGTTCTCGAACAGATACAGCAGGACGTCCAGCACGTTTTCGTTCATATCAAAACCTTAGCACGGTGCCGCCAGTCAACGGCTCAGCCGCTGCGGACATAGAGCCCGCCGGGGAGAGCCTTGATGCGGCCTTCCAGCTCCAGGATCAAGAGACGGGACGAGACTTCATCGGCGCGCCAGCCGGTTCGGGCGATCAGCGTGTCCATGCGTACCGGGTCGTGGCCCACGGCCGAGATCAGCGGATCGTCGCATGTCTCGGGCGCCTGCTCGGGCATCTCGCTGGTCTGGGGGTGGCTTTCTGCCGGCCGCGGGGCAGCGCGATAACCGGGCAGTACGGCCGCGATCTCTTCGATGATGTGCTCGGTGGTTTCGACCAGCTTGGCGCCGTCGCGGATCAGCTGATGACAGCCGCGGGCCAGCGGATTGTGGATCGAGCCCGGCATGGCAAAGACTTCACGCCCGGCCGCGCTGGCCAGACGTGCGGTGATCAACGAGCCCGAGGCCCGCGCGGCCTCGACCACCAGCGTGGCCGTGGACAGGCCGGCGATGATGCGATTGCGCCGCGGGAAATTGCCACGTGCCGGCTGTGTGCCCAGTGGAAACTCGGAGACCAGCAGCCCCGAGTCGGCGATACGACGGGCCAGCGCTCGATTGGTGGCCGGATAGACCCGGTCCAGGCCGGTGCCGGTCACCGCGATCGTCATCCCGTTGGCAGCCAGTGCGCCTTCATGGGCGGCGGCATCGATACCGCTGGCCAGGCCCGAAACCACCACGAAGCCGGCCGCGGCCAGCGCCTGGCCGAACTCGTGAGCCGCGGCGCGCCCGGCGTGGCTGGGGTTGCGACTGCCCACGATAGCGATCGCCGGATAATCCAGCAGATCGGTATCGCCCAGGCCGTAGAGCCAGGGCGGCACCGGCTCCAGCCCGGCCAGGCTGGCCGGAAACCGCGGATCGTCCATGGGAATGAAGTGGCGCGCGCGATCAGCGGCCAGCCAGTCGGTGATGCCCTGGAGATAAGCCGGGTTCGGCTCGGCGAGCGCGGCTCGGGCCGGTGCACTCACGCCGGCCTCCTTGAGCGCCTGATCGGGGGCGGACAGAGCCGTGCGCGCATCGCCGTAGCGTGCCAGCAGTCGCTCGACGGTCACCGCGCCGATGCCGGGTGTGTTGGCCAGACGCAGCCAGGCATCGCGCGTGCTCATGCCCCGGCCGCCGGGCTGCGGGCGATATCACCGATATGGATGGCCCGCTCGGCCTGCATGACCAGCGCATAGCTCACGCGCGGGCCTGCGTCGAAGACCATCAACCGGCCGGCACGCCGCTCGGGCAGGCGCACCTCGTTCTCGGTAACGGGATCGATCACCGTGTCTCCGGCTTGATAGATCTCCAGCACGTCGCCACGGGCCAGCGCCGTGGCCGACTCGTGCGGCGCGCTCGCCAGCGTGACCACATCGTAGCGCCCGATCTGGCTGATGCCGCCATAGACCGAGATGATGCGCCGCTGCACGGCTTTTGCCGGCGTGCGTGGCTCGAAATCCTGAATCAGCGTGCTGTCGGTCAGGGGCAGCAGCCGGTCCCCAGGGCGGGCCTCGCGCAAGGCATGGACGAAACGTGCGGTGGCGATCCCCGAGACGGGGTCGGCCAAGCCGGGGCTTGTGGCAGCTGAGCGTGCACGGGACGCCAGAATCTCGACGTCGCCGACCGGCACGGCGCGTATGCCCAGATCGTCGATATCCGATGCCTCGGAATAGCCGCCGTTCGGGCGAACCAGGGCATAACGGGCGGCGGCGGCGTCGTCGCCCAGGCCGCGGATATAGAGCAGAGCATCGTTACCGGCCACGAGCTGGCCATCGCCCACGGCCACGACATACGGGGCCGTGGCCAGGCGCGCGGCATCCACGCGGCGTGGGCTTTGCAGAAAGGCCCGCAGCGATGAGGCCGGAATGGTCGGAACCGCGTTTTCAAGCGGCGCCACGCGGACTCGGGGCGACAGATGCACCGTACGTCGCTGACGCGACAGCCGCGGCGTGCCGTCGATGCCGCGGGTCAGCACCAGCACATCGCCCGGATAGATCCGGTCGGGATGATCGATCTCCGGATTGGCCTGCCAGAGCTGGCGCCAGTACCAGGGCGCGCGCAGATAGCGGTCCGCGATGGACCAGAGGGTATCGCCGGGGGCAACGACATAACGCCGCGGCGCGTGCTCGCGCATGGCGGCTGTCAGATCATCCGTGGTGCGCGGCTCGGGCGGCTCGGCCGGCGTGTAGCCGGGGTCATCGCTCAGACTCGGCATGGCTGCCCCGGCGACCGCGCCCGGCGGTGCAACGCGTTCGTGGGCGCAGCCGGCCGCCAGAACGCCTGCCAGTGTCAGGGCGAGCCACACGACACGCCGATCGCGTCTTGTCGAATCGATCAAACCGTTATACTCCCCGCGCTGACGATGGGCCGTTTGAATGGCCCCGCCTTTTTAACCCCATGCAACAGCCGACAGCGTATGGCGATTCTCGAGATTTTGCATTTTCCCGATCCGCGACTGCGGGAGACCACCGAAGAAATCACGGTCTTCGACGATGCGTTATCGCGCTTCGTCGACGATATGTTCGAAACCATGTACGACGCGCCGGGCGTGGGCCTGGCCGCGACCCAGGTCGGGGACACGCGTCGGGTTGCCGTCATGGACTGCTCGGAAGACAAGAACGAGCGCATCGTGATGTGCAACCCGCGCATTCTCTGGACCGAGGATGAACAGACTGTCGACGAGGGCTGCCTGTCGGTGCCCGATCATTATGATCGGGTCACGCGGGCCACGCGGCTGGGCTTTGCCGCGCAGGATCGTGACGGCACGGCCTATGAGATGACCGCCGAGGGCCTGCTGGCCCAGTGCGTACAACATGAGCTGGCCCATCTCGACGGCGGCCTGTATATCGACAAGCTCTCCCGGCTCAAGCGCGAGCGTATCCGGCGCAAGATGGCCAAGACCGCCAAGCGCGGTACGTGATGCGTATTGTTTTCGCCGGCACGCCGGATTTTGCCGTCCCCACGCTCGATGCCATCGCGGCCAGCGATCATGAACTGATCGGCGTGCTCACCCAGCCGGATCGCGGTGCCGGGCGCGGACGCCGGGTCACGTACTCGCCGGTCAAGCGCCGGGCGCTGGAACACGGCGTCCCCGTCGAGCAGCCCGAGACGCTCAAGAAGAATGCCGAGGCACGGGCCTCACTGTCGGCCTGGGCGCCGGACGTACTCGTCGTGGTGGCCTACGGGCTGATCCTGCCGAAATCGGTTCTAGCCTTGCCGAGACACGGCTGTCTGAACGTGCATGCCTCGCTTCTGCCGCGCTGGCGCGGCGCTGCACCCATCGCCCGGGCGATCGAGGCCGGTGATGATGAAACCGGTGTCACCATCATGCAGATGGCTGCCGGTCTGGATACCGGCGACATGCTGGCTGTGCACAAGACACCGATCACCGAGGCCACGACCGCCGGCACGCTGCACGACACGCTGGCCGAGCAGGGCGCGGCGGCACTCGTGGACGTGCTGAACCGGCTGGGTGAGCTGTCGGCCACGCCCCAGGACGACACCCAGGCGACCTATGCCCGCATGCTGGATAAACAGGAGGCCGTGATCGACTGGCAACAGCCCGCCGCGACCATCGCGCGATTGGTGCGCGCCTTCGTGCCCTGGCCGGTCGCGCACGCTGCGCTGGACGGCCAGAACATCCGTTTCTGGCAGGCCACGGCACTCGAGACGCCCAGCGACGGCCGGCCGGGCGAGGTCGTCGCGGCCGATCGTCGGGGCATTGATATCGCCACCGGCGCCGGCATCCTGCGCGTGGGCGAGCTACAGCTGCCCGGCAAGCGCCGCATGGCTGCGCGCGATGCCGTCAACGGGCGCGACTGGGTAGGGCATCGTTTTGGCACGTGAGCCCAGCGCCGGGGCGCGGCCGCGCGTACTGGCCGCCCGGGCCGTATCGGCGGTCATCGATCACGGGCGCAGCCTGGATGCCGCGTTGGCGGACTGGCCGGCTGATTTCGTCGGCGCCGACCTGGCCCTGGCCCGTATGCTGGCCTACGGCACGCTACGCGAGCATCGCCGGCTGGGCGCGCTTCTGGCGCCGCGGCTGAAGAAAGCGCCCCAGCCGTTGCTCGCCGCACTCCTGCATGTCGGCATCTTCCAGCTCGAGGCCACGCGGGTGCCGCCGCATGCTGCCGTACACGCCACCGTGGCGGCCACCAAGGCGCTGGGGCTCGGCGGGGCACGCGGCATGGTCAATGCCGTGCTGCGCGGGCATCAGCGGGCACCGGCCACGCTTGCCAGCGAGGATAGCGCGCTGATCCACAGTTATCCCGACTGGCTGGCCGAGCATATCGCCGCCGACTGGGCTGCGCACGCACCGGCCGTGCTGGCCGCCGGCAACCAGCGCGCGCCCATGCAGCTGCGCGTCAATGCCCGCCGTACGACACGCGATGCGCTTCTGGCCGAATACAGCGCAGCAGGTATCGCCGCCACGGCCCTGCCGGCCTGTCGTGACGGCATTTGTCTGGACGAGCCGATCGTGGCCGACAAGTTGCCGGGCTTTGTCGAAGGCCATGTCTCGATTCAGGACGGCGCTGCCCAGCTGGCCGCCGATCTCGTGGCGCCGTGCGACGGTGACCGGGTACTGGATGCCTGTGCCGCGCCCGGCAACAAGAGTGCGCACCTGCTCGAACGCGCCGATATCGCGCTTACCGCGCTGGATATCGACGAAACGCGGCTTGCCACGCTGGACGACACGCTCACCCGGCTTGGTCTGGCCGCGGATAGCCGGGTGGGCGATGCGGCCAATCCGCGGACGTGGTCGGACGGGGCGCGCTATGATCGGATTCTGCTGGATGCGCCCTGCAGCGGCACGGGCGTGATCCGGCGCCACCCGGACATCAAGTGGCTGCGTCGGGCCTCGGATATCGAGGCGGCCAAGGCGCGCCAGGCCGCACTGCTGGCCGCGCTCTGGCCGACGCTCGTCCCCGGCGGGCGCCTGGTCTATGCCACCTGCTCGATACTGGCCGCCGAGGGTGACGGCGTGATCGAAGCCTTTGTCGCCCAGATGCCGGAGGCTGCGGTCGTGCCGATCGAGGCCGAGTGGGGACGAGCCAGTGCCTACGGGCGACGTATCGCCCCGGGTGATCAGGGGTTCGACGGTTTCTATTATGCCGTGCTGGAAAAAAAGACAGGCTCTCCGTAACTGTCCGGATTTGAAAGCCCGTGCCTGACCACCACATTGTCGGGGTATCGCAATGAATGCCCAAGGAGGCAATGTCATGGCAGGAGAACTGCAAGGCAAGAAGATCGCGTTTCTGGCAACGGACGGCTTCGAGCAGATCGAGTTGACCCGTCCGTGGCAGGACATCAAGGATGCCGGCGCCGAAGTCGAGCTGATTTCGCTCAAATCCGGCGAGATCCAGGGTATGAACGCCGACATCAACAAGGCCGACACCTTCAAGGTCGATAAGACCGTGGACGAGGTCTCGGCTTCGGATTATCACGGCCTGGTGCTGCCAGGCGGCGTGGTCAACCCGGATGCGCTGCGCGCCAATGACAAGGCCGTGATCTTCGTGCGGGATTTCTTCGCCCAGCACAAACCGGTGGCCGCGATCTGTCACGCCCCGATCATGCTGATCGAGGCCAACGTACTGGACGGGCGCACCGTTACATCGTTCCCGTCGATCAAGACCGATATCCAGAATGCCGGCGGCAACTGGATCGATCAGGAAATGGTCTGCGACGAAGGCCTGGTGACCAGCCGCACGCCGGATGATCTGGATGCCTTCTGTGCCAAGGCGATCGAAGAATTTGCCGAAGGCAAGCACGAAGACCAGACGACCTGAGAAAAGCCGGTCACCCCCTGATCGCTTTGAAAAGCCCGGACTTCGGTTCGGGCTTTTTTTTTGCGTCGGGAGAAAAGACCGATGGCAGAACGCCTGCAGTCGTGAACGCCGGCTCCGTCAGTGCTGCGCCTCCGCGCTCCGGGGGCGGGAAGGATCAGCGGATGGTGGCGTCCCGTACAACCACACCACGATCGGCCAGGTAGTTCTTGGCCTGCTGGATGGTGTAGGTGCCGAAATGAAAGATCGAAGCAGCCAGAACGGCATCCGCTCGGCCGTCGACCAGGCCGTTGTAGAGATCGTCCAGATCGCCCACGCCGCCGGAGGCGATCACGGGCACGGCCACGGCGTCGGATACGGCTCGGGTGAGCTTGATATCGAAGCCGGATTTGGTCCCGTCGCGATCCATGCTGGTCAGCAGTACCTCGCCGGCGCCCAGCTCGACGAGTTTCTGGGCCCAGCCGATCGCCTCGATGCCGGTGGATTTGCGCCCGCCGTGGGTAAAGATCTCGTAGCGCGGTTCTTCGTCCTTCCGGGCGGCGTTCTTCACGTCCAGTGCGACCACGATGCACTGGCTGCCGTAGCGATAGGCGGCCTCGGCCACGAACTCGGGGTTCGAGATGGCCGCGGTGTTGATCGAGACCTTGTCGGCACCGGCCGAGAGCAGGCGCCGGACGTCGGGCAGGCTGCGCACGCCGCCGCCCACGGTCAACGGGATGAAGACCTCGCCGGCGACCTTCTCGACGACCTCCATCAGCGTGCCGCGGTCCTCGTTCGAGGCGGTGATATCCAGAAACACCAGTTCGTCGGCGCCCTGCTGGTCATAGCGCCGGGCGATTTCCACCGGGTCGCCGGCGTCCTGGATCTCCAGGAACTTGACGCCCTTGACGACCCGGCCCTTGTCGATATCCAGGCAGGGGATGATGCGCTTGGCAAGAGACACGTAATTCAGGCTCCGGAGGCGTTTTGCTTGCGCGCGTTGACCAGCTCGCGGGCCGCGGTGAAATCCAGCGTGCCTTCATAGATGGCGCGGCCGATGACCGCACCGGCCACGCCGTCGTCCTCGGCGGTCAGAAGCGCTTCGATATCGTCCATGTTGGTCACCCCGCCCGACGCGATGACCGGAATGGTCAGCTCGGCGGCGAGTGCGCGTGTGGCCTCGACGTTCAGGCCCTGCATCATGCCGTCGCGGCTGATGTCGGTATGGATGATGGCCACCACGCCGTCCTGTTCGTACTGCTGGGCCAGATCGGCCACGGTGTGGTTGGACAGCTTCGACCAGCCGTCGGTGGCCACCATGCCGTCCTTGGCATCCAGGCCCACGATGATGCGCCCGGGGAACTCCACGCCCACATCAGACACAAAGTGCGGCTCCGAGACCGCGCGCGTGCCCAGGATCACGAATTCCACCCCGCGATCCAGATAGGTCTCGATGGCGGCCTCGTCGCGAATACCGCCGCCGACCTGGACCGGGATGGTCCCGGCGGCGTCGACGATCTCGCCAATCACGCGATGATTGACCGGATGGCCGGCCTTGGCGCCGTCGAGGTCGACCACGTGGATACGATCCGCGCCGGCATCGATCCAGCGCCGGGCCACGGCGACCGGGTCGGCGTCGAAGACGGTGACATCGTTATCCATATCGCCCTGGCGCAGACGCACGCAGGACCCGTTCTTGATATCGATAGCAGGGATGAGTAGCACGCCGTGACTCCTCGTTGGCTGACGGCTGGTTGAGAGCGCAACACGCGCCCGGATACGACTAGTAGGCCTGACCGTTCCATTCCAGGAAGTTGGCCAGCAATTGCAGGCCGGCGGACTGGCTCTTTTCCGGATGAAACTGTACCGCGAACGTGTTCTCGCGCAGGATCACCGAGGCAAACTGCACGCCATACTGGGTCGTGCCGGCGATATGGCGGGCCTCGTCGGGCACCACGTGATAGCTGTGCACGAAATAGAACCATGAGTCCGGAGCGATATCCTTCCACAGGGGATGATGCCGTTCCTGGCGGACCTGGTTCCAGCCCATGTGCGGAATCTTGCGCCGGGTGCCGTCGGGCTGGGCATCCGGCTCGGCGAATTTCACCGTGTTGCCGGGAAACGCGCCCAGACAATCCACCCCACCCGATTCCTCGGAGTGGGCCATCAGGGCCTCGATGCCCAGGCACACACCCATCAAGGGTTTCTGGCCGAGCACCTCGCCGAGCATGGCATCCAGTTCCAGGCGGTGCAGCTCGTCCATGCAGTGACCGATCGCGCCCACGCCGGGCAGCACCAGCCGATCCATGCGGGCCAGGGCATCCGGGTCGAAGCTGACTTCGATCTGCTCGTCGGAGGCGACATAGCGCAGCGCCTTGGCGATCGAGTGCAGATTGCCCATGCCGTAGTCGATGATACCGACGGTCGCCATTACAGGTGCTCCTTCGTGGAGGGCAGGGCATCCATGGCCCGCTCATCGCGGGCCACGGCGCCGCGCAGTGCGCGTCCGAAGGCCTTGAACAGAGTCTCGGCGATGTGATGCGCGTTGGCCCCGGCCAGATTGTCCATATGCAGCGTCATGGCCGCGCCGGCCGCCACGCCGCCGAAGAACTCGCGCACCAGCTCGGTATCGAAGGTGCCGATCTTCTCGGCCGTGAAATCGGCCCGAAAGAACAGGCCCGGCCGACCCGAGAAATCGATGACCACCCGCGACAGGGCCTCGTCCAGCGGCACGTAGGCATGGCCGTAGCGCATGATGCCGCGCTTGTCGCCCAGGGCCTCGCGCAGCGCCTGGCCCAGCACGATACCCACGTCCTCGACGGTATGGTGATCATCGATATGCAGATCACCGTTGGCCGATACGCTCAGATCGATCAATGCGTGGCGGGCGATCTGATGCAGCATGTGCTCGAAGAAGCCGACGCCGGTGGCGGCTTCGAATACGCCCGCGCCGTCGAGATCGAGCTCGACGCGGATATCGGTTTCGGCAGTGCGACGTTCGAGCGTCGCGCAACGCGCTGTCATGACAACCCTGATTGGCCCCTAGCGGACAGCCGATGATACGCACTTGCCCAATCGATGGCGAGCAATAGAATCCCGGGCTTCAATCAGCTCGTCAGCCAGAATGTCACCGGCCCGTCGTTGACCAGCCCGACCTGCATATCCGCGCCGAAACGTCCCGTGGCCACGGCCTCGTGGCGTGCGCTCAGGGCCGAGACGAAATCATCAAACAGCCCGCGGGCCCGCGCCGGCGGGCAGGCGCCGGAAAAACCGGGCCGATTGCCGCGTGCGGTATCGGCGGCCAGGGTGAATTGCGGCACGGCCAGCACTGCGTGACCGGCATCGCGCACGCCGATATTCATGCGCCCGCTGTCGTCGCCGAAGACTCGATACGCCAGGATACGTTCGGCCAGACGCGTGGCGCGTTCGGGCGTGTCGTCGGGCACCGCACAGACCAGAACGACAAGCCCGGCATCGATTTCGGCCGCACGTGTATCGTCGATATCGACCCAGGCATGACGGGCACGCTGGATGAGCCCGATCATGGGACGATCAGGCTCGGCGGGTCATCGCGATAGGCCAGCAGCAGATGCTTGAACGGCGCGGGGTCGTGCACTTGTACATCCGGCCCGCCCGTCGGGAAATAAGCATCGATCAAACGCGAGACCCAGAACCGAAGTGCCACGGCCCGCAGCATGGCCGGCCAGGCCGCGATTTCGGCCTCGTCAAGCGGTCGCCGCCGCGTGTAGGCCGCCAGAAACGCCTGCCAGTGGGCGGCAAGGAATGCGCCGTCGCGCCAGGCCCAGTCGCTGCAGATGCCGGCCAGGTCAAAAAGCAGGCATTCGTGGCAGGCATAGTAGAAATCGATCACGCCGGCGACCCGGTCACCGCGAAACAGCACGTTGTCGCGAAACAGATCGGCGTGGATCACCGCGCGGGGCAGCTCGGTGAAATGTGTCTCCGTGGCCTGGCGCTGAAACTCGATTTCTTCGACCAGCAGGCGGCAGTCATCGGCCGGCAGGGCCTCGAACAGCCGTACGGCAGCGGCGTCGATCCAGGCCAGATCGCGCGGATTGGCCTGACGGGCCGCAAAGCCGGCCACGCCGCGATGCATTTCGGCCACCACGCCGCCCAGTGCCCGGCACTGCTCGGGCGAGGGGGTCTGCGTGCTGGTGCCTTCCAGGCGATAGACCAGCGCCGCGGGCTTGCCCTGCACGCTCGAGAGAAAGCCGCCGTCGTTGCGCGCCACGGGATGCGCGCCCGGGACGCCGTGAGCGGCCAGATGATCCATCAGCTGCATGAAAAACGGCAGCTCGGCCGGGTTCGACTGCTCGAACAGAGTGAGCACCCAGCGGCCCAGCGTGGTGTCGACGAAATAATTGGTATTGGTCACGCCGGCCGAGATGCCTTGATGGCCCTCCAGCTCGCCGATGGCGTATTCGGCAAGCAGGGCGCGCAGATCGTCTTCGGTGACGCGTGTATAGACCGACATCAGCCGGTCTGCTTGGCCGCGCGTTTGGCAAAGACCTGCATCTCGCGCGCGGCCTGGTTGTCGCCGTTGTCCTGGGCGACCTGAACGCCCCGGGCCAGAATATCCACGGCTTGTTGGTAGCGCTCGGCCTCCAGCAGTACACGGCCATAGAGCTTCCAGGCCGCGGAATAGCTGGGATCCTGGGTCACGGCCTCGGCCAGATGAATCAGGGCCGCGTCGAGCTCGCCGTCGCGGTGGAGCAGTTCGCCGAGCGTGAATCGGGCCAGCGGGGTGTCCCGGCCGGCATCGATCATGGCTTGTAGTTGGTCGCGCATTGACATGAATCGGAGTGTAGAGCGTTTGAAACGGAGCGTCAGCGACGCCAGAAGGCGGGTGTGAGAATAACCAGCAGGGTAAAGACCTCGAGCCGGCCGAGAAGCATCGACAGACACAGCGTCCATTTGCCGGCTGCCGGAATGGTCGCCATGTTGGACGACACCTCGCCCAGCCCCGGGCCGATATTGTTGATCGTGGCCGCCACGGCCGAGAACGCGGTCAGCTCGGACAGGCCGGTCGACAGCAGGATCAGAAACATCAGCACGAACACGGTCACATAGACCGCAAAAAAACCCCAGACCGCCTGTACCACGCGATCGGGGATGACTTTCTGGCCCATCTTGATCGGTATTTCGGCGTTGGGATGCACCAGCCGGCTGATCTCGCGCACGCCCTGCTTGGCCAGCAGGATCGAGCGTACGACCTTCATGCCGCCCGTGGTCGAGCCGGCACAGCCGCCGACAAAGCCGCCCAGCAGCAGGAACATGGGCAGAAAACTCGGCCAGATCGAGTAATCGGTGGTGGTGAAGCCGGTCGTGGTGCCGATCGAGAGCACCTGAAACAGCGATTTGAGCACGGCATCGCCCAGCCCGACATAGGTGCCGGCGACCATGAGCACGACGGTGGTGACCACGGTGGCTGCCAGGATCATGATCACGAAGGTACGGGTCTCCGAGTCGCGCCAGTAGATACGCGGATCGGCGTTGCGCCAGACCATGAAATGCATGCCGAAGCTTACCGAGCCGGCCAGCATGGAGACGATCGCCACCAGCTCGATGGCCGCGCTGCCGTGATAGCCCAGCGACAGATCGTGATTGGCGAACCCGCCCGTAGCGATCGATGAGAACGCGTTGCCCACGGCATCGAACACGCTGGTGCCCGCAGCCCAGAACAACAGCGCGGAAATCAGCGTCAACGAGACATACAGATACCACAGCGCCTTGGCTGTTTCGCGGATACGCGGAGTGAGTTTCGAGTCCTTGATCGGCCCCGGGGTCTCTGCTCGATAGAGCTGCATGCCGCCCACGCCCAGCATGGGCAGCACGGCCACGGCCAGCACGATGATGCCCATGCCGCCCATCCAGTGCAGCAGCACGCGCCAGAACAGGATGGCGTGGGGCAGGGTATCCAGGCCAACAAGCACCGTGGCCCCGGTGGTCGTCAGGCCCGAGACGGACTCGAACGTGGCCTCGGTAAAGCTCATGTCCGGGCGCACGGCCAGCCACAGCGGGATGGCCCCGAACAACGACAGCACCATCCAGAACAGCACCACCACCAGAAAGCCGTCGCGAATCTTCAGCTCGCGCCGCACCCGGCGCGTGGGCGCCCAGGCCATGAAACCGGTGGCCAGCGTGACCGCAAAGCCGATCACGAACGCGGCCAGCTCGCCGTCGCCGTAGAGTGCGCCCACCGCCACGGGCAGGAGCATAGACACCGAAAAGATCATCAGCAGGATGCCCAGCACACGCTGGACACCGGCGTAGCGATAATTGAACTCGCCGTTGATCATGGCGCAGAGCCGTGCTCAGACATACGACACGCCGACCTGGAACAACTGCTCCACGGCCGGGGTATAACGCTTGTCGATGATGAAGATCATCACATGATCGCCGGATTCGATGACGGTGTCGTGGTGGGCGATGATGACCTCCTCGCCGCGGGCGATGGCGCCGATCGAGGCTCCGGGGGGCAGTTTGATCTCGTCCAGACGCCGGCCGACCACCCGCGAATTGCCGCGCTCGCCGTGGGCGATCGCCTCGATGGCCTCGGCCGCCCCGCGACGAAGCGTGTGGGCGCGCACCACATCACCGCGGCGAACATGGGCCAGAAGTGCCGAGATCGTCGATTGCTTGGGCGAGATGGCGATATCGATCTGGGTGCCCGAGGACTCGATCAGATCCACGTAGGCCAGGCGATTGATCAACGACATGGCCTTGCGCGCGCCCAGGCGCTTGGCCAGCATCGCCGACAGGATATTGGCCTCGTCGTCATCGGTGACCGAGCAGAATACATCGATCGATTCGATGTTCTCCTCGCGCAGCAGGGTCTCGTTGGCCGCATCACCCCTGAGCACGATCGCTCGGTTGACGCGCTCGGACAGCCAGGCCGCACGCTCCGGGTTGTGCTCGATCACCTTGACCTGGCACTGGTTTTCAAGCGCGCGGGCCAGGCGGGTGCCGATATTGCCGCCGCCGGCCAGCATCACGCGCTTGACCGGTCGGTCGATCTTGCGCAGCTCGCCGATCACCTGCTTGATGTCGCGGCGGGCGGCCACGAAGAACACTTCGTCGTCGGCCTCGATGACCGTATCGCCCTCGGGGATCAGCGGTTTGCCGCGCCGATAGATCGCGACCACGCGCGTATCCACGTTCGGAATGTGGGTACGGATCGTGGCCAGCTCGTTACCCACGAGCGGGCCGCCGTAATACGCCTTCACGCCCACGACCTGGACACGCCCGCCGGCGAAGTCCACGACCTGCAACGCCCCGGGATACTGGATCAGGCGCTTGATGTAGTCGGTGACCAGCTGCTCCGGGCTGATCGACATGTCGATCGGAATCGCGTCCTGATGGAACAGCCGGTCTTCGATCAGATATTCCGACGAGCGGATACGCGCGATCTTGGTCGGCGTATGGAAAAGCGTATAAGCGATCTGACAGGCCACCATATTGATCTCGTCGACCGCAGTGACGGCGATGATCATATCGGCATCGTTGGCGCCTGCATCGCGCAGCACGGCCGGATGGGCGGCATAGCCATGCACCGCCCGGATATCCAGGCGATCCTGCAAGGGCCGAAGCAGCGATTGATTGGTATCGACGACGGTGACGTCGTTGGCCTCGTGTGCCAGATTCTCGGCAAGCGTGGCCCCGACTTCACCGGCCCCCAGGATGATGATCTTCATGCGCGGCAACAGTAGGCGCTGTTGGCGTAACGTACAAGCACGCGTTCGGCCCGGGGCGCGGGCGTGCACGAGACATGCCCGGGGGACGCCCCGGCCTGCGCGAGAGCCCGACAAGGCGTAGGATGACGTGCCATCGCAAACATCCTGTCGAAGACACGCTCGATGAACGACCAAGACACATCGGCCTGGCTGGAGCAGGTCGCCTGGAACGCGCAGGGCCTGGCCCCGGTGATCACCCAGTCGGCGGATACGAAGCGCGTGCTGACCCTGGCCTGGATGAATCGCGAATCCCTGGCCGCGACGGTGGCCTCCGGCTATGCCACATACTGGTCACGTTCGCGCGCCAAACTCTGGCGCAAGGGCGAGACCTCGGGCAATCTGCAACGCATCGTCTCCATCGCCCTGGACTGCGATGCCGACGCGCTGTTGCTTCAGGTCGAGCAGATCGGTGGTGTGGCCTGTCACACCGGGCGGGAATCCTGTTTCTACCAGGTGCTCGACAACGGCACCTGGCAGGCACAAGAGGCCGTGATCACCGCCCCAGAGCAGATGTATGGCAAATCGTGAGCCCGCTATGAACCCAGGATCCGGACAGGATATATTCGCTGCACTCGATCAGGCGCTGGCCGAGCGCAGCCGTGCGGATGCGCGCAAGAGCTATACCGCGTCGCTTTATGCGGGCGGCACGCAAACGATCTGCGCGAAGATCAGCGAAGAGGCCGACGAGGTGGTCGAGGCCGCTGCGGAGAATGACGGTGACGACCATGTCGTGCATGAAATCGCGGACTTATGGTTTCACTGTATGGTGCTACTACAGTCACGCGGCTTAAACGTTCAGGCGGTACAAGACGAACTCGCACGCCGATTCGGCGTATCCGGCCACGATGAAAAGGCCGCACGACACGGCGGCGGCGAAAGCCGCCACGACTAGCTGGAGGAAATCATGCTCAGCGGTATCAGTATCTGGCAGCTCCTGATCGTTCTGGCGATCGTTCTGCTTCTGTTCGGCTCCAAGCGCCTGCGCAACCTCGGCCCGGATCTCGGCTCGGCGCTCAAGGGCTTTCGCTCGGCGATCAAGGACGAAGACAAGGACAAGACCGAGGACGACGAGGATCCGTCGATCGTCGAGCACGCCAACCGCGATCGGGCCGAGTCCGAAACACCCGATCGTCAGCGCTCCAAGACCCCGCGCGATTGAGCCGCGCGCGCCGGCGACGATAACCAGCCGTCATGTTTGATATCGGTTTCTGGGAGCTGACCGTTCTGGCCGTCATTGGCCTGATCGTGCTGGGGCCCGAGCGCTTGCCGGTGGTCGCCCGCACCATGGGCCGCTGGGTGGGGCAGGCCAAGCATTACATGGGCGCGCTCACCAGCGAGCTCGAGCGCGAAGTCAAGGCCGACGATATCCGGCGCGAGGTTCGCCAAGCGCGGGAGCAGATCGAGTCGGAAACCCGACAGGCACGCGACGATACCGACCGTGAGGTCGATTCGGTCATGCGGCCACTCAAAAGCGAACTCGAGCGAGATGCGCTCGACGATCCACCCGCATCGACAACGACATCGACCGATAAAGACCGCAACACGTGAGCACGCCGGACGAACAAGAACAGCCTCTGATGGCGCATCTGCTCGAGCTGCGGACTCGGGTGATCCGTATCGTGCTCGGCATCACGGTCGTGTTTCTGCCGTGTTTCTATTTCTCGCGCCCGCTGTTCACGTTTCTCTCCGGGCCGCTGTTGGTCCACATGCCCGACACCAACAGCCTCATCGCCACCGGCGTGACCGCACCGTTCATGGTGCCGGTCAAGCTGGCGATCATGCTGTCGTTCGTTCTGTCGCTGCCATGGACGCTGTACCAGATCTGGATGTTCGTCGCCCCGGGGCTGTATCTCAACGAACGCCGGCTGATGACGCCGCTGCTGATCTCCTCGACGCTGCTGTTCTATTTCGGCATGGCGTTTGCCCAGTTCGTCATCTTCCCGATCGTGTTCGGATTCTTCATCTCGGTCGCGCCGGCCGGGGTATCGGTGATGACCGATATCTCCAGCTATCTCGATTTCGTGCTCAAGATGTTCATGGCCTTCGGCATCGCCTTCGAGATGCCCGTGGCCATCTTTCTGATCGTGTGGGCCGGCTTCGTCACCCCGCAGCAGCTTGCAAGCTATCGCCCCTATGTGCTGGTGGCCTCGTTTGCCGGCGGCATGCTGCTGACCCCGCCCGACGTGATCTCTCAGACACTTCTGGCCGTGCCGGTCTATCTGCTCTACGAGCTGGGCATCATCACGGCACGCACCTTCGCCCCGGGCGGGCGCGAGACCGGGCGATCGCCCGAGTAGTTAAGCTATGGTTCATTGATCACGCGTAGGTTCGAAGACATCGTACAAAGACGTCTCAAAGGACATCTCGATGCTTAAGAAAACCGCGATTGCGCTCGGTCTTGTCATTGCCTCCGGCTCGGCCATGGCCGTTGACGACAACGATTCGAACCAGGCCACCACGGGCAGTGTGACTGCTTCGAGCAGCGTGATGGCCCAGTTCAACAAGCTGGATACCAACGACGACAACGTCGTGTCCAAGAGCGAAGCCCAGGCGAGCCCGCGGGTCGCTCAGATGTTCGAGTCGCTGACCACCGACAATTCGATCAAGACTGACCCGGCCGCCGAGCCCTCCGACACCCAGCCGGGCGGTATCACGCTGCAGCAGTTCAAGGCCGGGCTGGAAGCCGCGAGCGGCGGTACGGCCGGCCAGGCCGTGAGCGGTGGCGAGAGCTACACGGTCATGAAGGACGGCACCAAGAAGATGTCCGATGCCCGTAAGATGGGTCAGGACATGAAGTCGCATGCAGCGAGCATGGGCCACGAGACAGCGGCCGGCGCCAAGCAGATGGGCGACGATGCCATGTCGGGCGCCAAGCAGATGGGTCACGACGCCAAGCAGATGGGCCATGATGCCATGCACAAGGCCGGCGACCGCATGAAGAACGCCGGCGGGATGAGCGGCAATGCAGACGCCAGCGTCAATGCCGGCGCAAACGGGGCGAGCGTCGATGCCGAAAGCCAGATCGACGGCCCGTCGGTCGAGACAAAGCCGACGATGTCCAATGACGCGATGGATGCCGACGACATGGGCGATAACGGCATGTAAGCCGTATCACCCGCAGTCTTGTGTATTGCAAGACACAACGCCTCGCCGAGTCTTCGGCGGGGCTTTTTTGTGCGTGAAACATCTTTCCCGGAAGCACGAGTTTGTGTAAAACCACCGGTGCCCGTCATCTGTTGAGAGCTTGTTATCACGCTGGCCCCCCGATGTTTCGAACCGGCTCCGAGTGCTGGCGCCGGCTGGTGCGCTCAGATCGATCTGGGCCTGTCCCGATCCAACGGGCGCAGTGTGCCCGTGCGGCGTCGGCATACCGGCCCGCTTTATATTCAGCGGGCGCTGTATCCCGAAGACGATGGCACCGCGCACCTCATGCTGCTGCACCCACCGGGTGGGCTGGTACAGGGCGATCGGATCGATATCGATATCGAGACCACGGATGCGGCCAGCGTGCTGGTCACCACACCTTCGGCCGGCAAGTTCTATCGCACGCCGGCAACGGGCACCCATCAGCACGTGCGGCTGCATGCCGGGCCGAACAGTCGGCTGGAGTGGCTCCCCCAGGAGGCGATTCTGTTCGACGGCGCGGACGTGGCGCTGAGCCTGGATGTGGATCTGTCGGCCGACAGCCGCGTCATCGTCTGGGACAGCGTGGTATTGGGCCGGCCTGCCATCGGCGAGCGGCTGACACACGGCCATCTCGATACTCGCCTCGACGTGCGTCTGGAGGCACGCACGATCTTTTCCGAGCGCACGCGAGTGCCCGGTCTTGCCGACTCCTGTCTGCAGGATGCCCGTTGGGGACTGGACGGAGCGATCGCGATGGGCACGCTTATTGCATACCGTCCCGAGACGTTTGTGGCACAGGATATCGAGGCGCTGCGTGAGCTTGCCGTGAGTTGCGACGGGCAGTACACGGTTACGTTGGTGGATGAACTGCTGGTGGTGCGCGCGCTGGGCCAGAGCAGCCGTTTCGTTCGCGAAACGCTGGCGCTGGCCTGGCACGCGCTGCGCCCGCGCGTGATGGGCAAGCCCGCGGTGGCACCGCGTATCTGGGCAACATGAGCACGTATCGGGCCATGCCCGCGGCTTAGACGGTAGAGACGATGGAACTGACCCCCCGCGAGAAAGACAAACTCCTGATCTTTTCGGCCGGCCTGCTGGCCGAGCGTCGACGAGACAATGGCCTGAAGCTCAATTACCCGGAGGCGATGGCCTATATTGCGTCCGCCCTCATGGAAGGCGCACGTGCCGGCTACAGCGTGGCCGACATGATGGCCCACGGGCGCACGCTGCTCACACGTGAGGACGTCATGGAGGGGGTACCGGAAATGCTGACCGAGGTACAGGTCGAGGCGACGTTCACCGACGGCACGAAGCTGGTGACCGTGCATGATCCCATCGTATAGGACGAGACTGATGAATCCCGGAGAACTCTTGCCCCGAGCCGGGCGTATCGAAATCAACCCCGGCCGCAAGCGCCTGACGCTGGATGTGGCCAATACCGGTGACCGGCCGATTCAAGTGGGCTCGCACTATCACTTTGCCGAAACCAACCCGGCGCTTGTGTTCGACCGCGAGGCCGCCCGGGGGCATCGCCTGGATGTTCCGGCCGGCACCGCCGTGCGTTTTGAGCCGGGCGACACACGAGGGGTCACGCTGGTGCCCTATGTGGGTGCACGTCGGGTCTATGGCTTTCGCGGTGCGGTAATGGGCCCGCTGGACACGGCAGAACACACATGACCGATATGGACCGACGAGCCTACGCTGAAATGTTCGGCCCGTCGGCCGGCGACCGGCTGCGTCTGGCCGATACCGCGCTGACGATAGAAATCGAGCACGATACCGGCCAGCCCGGCGACGAAGTCTGCTTCGGTGGCGGCAAGGTCATCCGCGACGGCATGGGCCAGAGCCAGGCCACCTGCGAGACGGCTGCCGACACGGTCATCACCAACGCGGTCATTCTGGACTGGTGGGGCATCGTCAAGGCCGACGTGGCGATCAAGGACGGCCGTATCAGCGGAATCGGCAAGGCCGGCAATCCGGATGTGATGGATGCCATCGATATCGTGATCGGTCCGGGCACCGAGATCATCGCCGGCGAGGGGCAGATTCTGACCGCCGGCGGCATCGACTCGCATATCCATTATGTCTGCCCGCAGCAGATCGAGGAGGCCCTGGCCTCGGGCGTGACCACCATGATCGGTGGCGGCACCGGCCCGGCGACAGGCACCAAGGCCACCACGGTCACGCCCGGGCCCTGGCATATGCATCGCATGCTCGAGGCCGCCGAGGGCTTTGCCATGAATCTGGCGTTTCTGGGCAAGGGCAACGCCAGCCAGCCCGAAGCGCTCAAAGAACAGATCGTGGCCGGCGCGGCCGGGCTCAAACTGCATGAGGACTGGGGCACCACGCCGGCGGCCATCGACAACTGTCTCACCGTGGCGGATGCCTTCGATGTGCAGGTGGCCATCCACACCGATACGCTCAACGAGTCGGGCTTTGTCGAGGATACGTTTGCTGCCTTCGGCGATCGGGTGATTCACACCTATCACACCGAAGGCGCCGGCGGCGGCCATGCGCCGGATATCATCGTGGCTGCCGGCAAGGCCAATATCCTGCCGTCCTCGACCAATCCGACCCGGCCTTATACGGCCAACACGGTCGATGAGCACCTCGACATGCTCATGGTCTGTCATCATCTGAACCCGGCGATCGCCGAAGATGTGGCGTTTGCCGATTCGCGTATCCGGCGCGAGACGATCGCTGCCGAGGACATCCTGCATGACCTGGGCGCGTTTTCCATGATCGCTTCCGACTCACAGGCCATGGGCCGGGTGGGTGAAGTGATCACCCGGACCTGGCAGACCGCGCACAAGATGCGTATCCAGCGCGGCCCGCTGGACGAGGAAACGACGGCCGATAACGTCCGCGCCAAGCGGTATATCGCCAAATACACCATCAACCCGGCCATCACCCATGGCATTGCCCATGAAGTCGGATCGGTAGAAGTCGGCAAGCTGGCCGATCTGGTGCTCTGGAAACCGGCGTTCTTCGGGGCCAAGCCGGCCCTGGTGATCAAGGGCGGCATGATCGCCGTGGCCCCGATGGGCGATCCCAACGCCTCGATCCCCACGCCGCAGCCGGTTCATTACCGGCCCATGTTCGCCGCTTTCGGCCGGGCGACTGCCGCCACATCGGTAACGTTCACCTCGCAGGCGGCCATCGATGCCGGCATTGGCGAACGGCTGGGCCTGGGCAAGCGGCTTGTGGCCGTACGCAACACCCGCACCTTGTCCAAGGCCGACATGAAGAACAACGACTATTGCCCCGATCTCGACGTGGATCCGCAAACATACGAAGTGCGTGCCGATGGCAAACTGTTAACCTGTGAGCCGGCCACAGAGCTTGCGCTGGCACAGCGCTATTTCCTGTTCTGAGCGCACCGGATTGCGTCTGCCCCGCGATCGCGATGCTCGACACCCAAAGACCCGGCAGCCGGGCAGAACTCATGATACGACTCGATAAAAAACAAGACGCGGCCCCCGCGCTGATTCACACCACCGTGACGCTGGATTTCGACGCCCGCCAGAAATCGCGCCAGCGCGTGGTTCTCGACGACGGACGCGAAGCCGGCATACAACTGGCGCGTGGCAGTGTTCTGGTTGACGGCGATGTGCTCACCGATGCCGAGCGCTCGGTGTGTGTACGCGTGGCCGCGGCCGCCGAAGCATTGTCTTATGTGCATTGTCACGATCGGCTGTTGCTCAACCGGATCTGTTATCACCTGGGCAATCGCCACGTGCCGCTGCAGGTGACCTGCGAGGCGGTGGCCTATCGCCGGGATCACGTGCTCGATGCCATGGTGGCCGGGCTCGGCGTAACCCCCAGAGCCTGCTGTTGTGCCTTCCAGCCCGAGCCGGGCGCCTACGAGGGGCATGCTCATGCCGCGGGCGGGCATCATCATGGGCATGCCGAGCACGCAGCGCTGGATGATATGCCGCGCCAGGCGCATGGTTGAGGCTTCATCGGCGCTGGCACTGCAGCGTCTGCTGCAGCTGGCCAGCCCGTCGCTGCCGGTTGGCGCCTTTGCGTACTCCGAGGGGCTGGAGACCGCCGTGGCCGAAGGCCGTCTCACCCACGTCGAGGCCGTCGCCGACTGGCTGCGCGGCGCGTTCACCTACAGTGTCGTGCCGGCGGATCTGGCGATCACCCAGCGTTTGCATACGGCCTGGCAGGCAGCGTCGATCGATGACGTAGCGGCCTGGAGTGCCCGCCTGCTGGCCATGCGCGAGACCGCCGAGCGACGCGCCCAAGAGCGTCATCTGGGCCATGCGCTGGCCAACCTCCTGGCGGCGATGGATATCACCGAAGCCACGGATTGGCGTCTCGGCCGGGCCCGTGCGCCGGCTGTGACTTTCGCCGCTCTCTGGGCGCTGGCGGCCACGCGCTGGCGGATCGCGGTTGCAGACAGCCTGTCGGCCATGGCCTGGGCCTGGCTGGAAAACCAGGTGCTGGCGGCCGTCAAGCTCGTGCCGCTGGGCCAGACGGCCGGCCAGCGACTGCTGTTCGAACTGGCCGGTGATATTCCGGCCGGCGTGGCCCGGGCGATCACCCTGGAAGACGACGAACTCGGGGGCTCGCTGCCCGGGCTGGCCATGGCCTCGGCCGGACATGAAACCCTGTATTCGCGTCTCTACCGTTCCTGAATTCGAGATTGAGCCGGACAATGAGTGACAAGACCCCGCTTCGAGTTGGTATCGGTGGCCCGGTCGGCTCGGGCAAGACTGCCCTGACCGATGCGTTGTGCAAGACCCTGCGCGATCATTACTCGATTGCTGTCGTGACCAACGATATCTATACCCGCGAGGATGCGGATTTCCTCATTCGTAGCGGGGCACTGCCCGAGGCGCGTATCCGGGGCGTGGAAACCGGCGGCTGCCCGCATACCGCGATCCGCGAAGATGCTTCGGTCAATCTCGCGGCCATCGATCAGCTGACCGCGGACTTTGATGATCTGGATATCATCTTCATCGAATCCGGTGGCGATAACCTGGCGGCCACGTTCTCGCCGGAACTGTCTGATCTCACGCTGTATGTCATCGACGTATCGGCCGGCGACAAGATCCCGCGCAAGGGCGGGCCGGGCATCACCCGCTCGGATTTGCTGGTGATCAACAAGATCGATCTGGCCCCGATGGTCGGTGCCTCGCTCGAAGTGATGGATCGCGATGCCAAGATGATGCGCGGATCACGGCCAACGTTGTTCACCAACCTGCGTGGCGGCCAGGGCACGGCCGAGATCGTGGCCTTTATCGAGCGCGAGGGGCTACTGCTTTGATACGAAATGGTGCGCATGCACCCGGATAAGGCAAAACCGACCCCACGTGATCGCCGGCCACGGGGCCGGCGACTCGCCTGACATGGCACGGGACTTGCTTCGACCGGTATATCGTTTACCGAACGTGAGCAAGACGTGGCAACGACCGCCGAGCAGATCGGCCGTTCGATCGATACCGAAACGGCCAAGAAGAATGAAACGCTGGAAGATTACACGCTGCGCTATGCGCCGCATTCGTTCCGACGCTGGAGCACCGGCACGGTCGCCATCACCGCGCTCGGTGGCATCGCCTACCTGGCGGATTTCTCGATCGGCGCAAGCATCGCCATCAGTTTCGGCACCGTCAACGCCATTCTCGCGATTCTGTTCGCCGCGGCCCTGATCTTCGTCACCGGGCTGCCGGTGGCCTATTACGCGGCCCGTTACAACATCGACCTGGACCTGATCACCCGCGGGGCCGGCTTTGGCTACTACGGTTCGGTGCTCACGGCGATCATATTTGCCTCGTTCACGTTCATCTTCTTTGCCCTGGAAGGCTCGATCATGGCTCAGGGCCTGTGGGTGGGGCTGGGGGTGCCGTTATGGGCCGGCTACCTGGCGTCCACGCTCATCGTGCTGCCTCTGGTGGTTTATGGCATGAAGGCCCTGTCCAAGCTTCAGCTCTGGACCACGCCGTTCTGGCTGATTCTCATGGCGGCCCCGGTGATCTATCTGGTATCGAGCCAGCCGGCGATTCTGGGCGACTGGATGGCCTATCAAGGCACCGAGGGTTACGGCGGGGTGAGTATCGCGGCCGTCATGCTGGGGGCAGGCGTCTGTCTGGCGCTGATGGGCCAGATCGGTGAGCAGATCGATTACCTGCGCTTCATGCCGGCCAAGACCCGTGAGAACCGCGGGCGCTGGTGGGCCGCCGTGCTGGCCGCCGGGCCGGGCTGGGTGATTCTGGGGGCCGCCAAACAGATGATCGGGGCGTTGCTGGCCTTCTATCTGCTGTCCAAGGTCGCGGACTCTGCGGCCACCGAGCCGGTACGTCAGTTTGTCTCGATCTTCTCCGAGATGCTGCCTCTGTGGGCGGCGCTGACGCTATCGGTGATTCTGGTCGTCATCAGCCAGATCAAGATCAACGTCACCAATGCCTACTCGGGCTCTTTGGCCTGGACCAATGCGTTCACCCGTATTACCCGTCACTATCCGGGGCGTATCGTGTTCGTCGTGGTCAACCTGGCCATCGCCCTGGCGCTCATGGAAGGCAACATGTTTGCCGTGCTGGGCAATATTCTGGGCTTTTACTCGAACTGTGCGATCGCCTGGGTCGTGGTCGTGGCCACGGATATCGTGATCAACAAATATCTGCTGGGGTTGTCGCCCAAGGAGCCGGAGTTCAGGCGCGGTATGCTGTATGCCGTCAATCCGGTGGGCACGATCGCCTTCGTGGCCTCGGCCGGGTTGGCGATCGCGGCCTATTTCGGCTTGCTGGGGGCGTTTCTGTCGTCCTACTCGCCGCTGGTGGCGGTCATCGTGGGCGTCGTGCTGCCGCCGGTTCTGGCGGCACTGACCGGCGGACGCTATTATCTGGCCCGCGACGATGACGGCATCGATTCGCCGCGCTTCACCGCCGACGGCACACCGTCGGCCGATATCCATACCTGTCAGTCCTGTCACGCCGACTTCGAGCGGCCGGACGTGTTGTATTCGGCCTATCAGGGCGGAGTGGTGTGTTCGTTGTGTCGAGCGACCGAGCCATTGAACGCGGGCTGATCCATCAACAAGACAAGGCATGCAGGTGATGTATTCTCAGACCCGCCGGCCGCCGCCGGCATTGATCGCGATGATCGCTGCGCTGCACCTGGCCGGTATCGCACTGCTCGTGGCCGGCGCGGCCCAGGGCACACTGTTGTTCGGCCTGGGCGGCCTGGCTTATCTGCTGGGGCTGCGACACGCCTTCGATATCGATCATATCGCGGTCATCGACAACGTCTCGCGCAAGCTCATCGACGACGAGCGATCGCCGGCGTTCGTGGGTTTTGCCTTCTCTGCGGGCCATTCGACCGTTGTGTTCATGCTGTGCCTGCTGGTGGTGCTCACCGCCGGTGCGCTGGCCGGGCGGCTGGAAGGGATCGCCGCACTTGGCAGCGTCATCGGCACCGTGGCCTCGGCGACATTTCTGAGCGTCATGGCTGCGCTCAATGCGCGGCTCGTCTGGCGGCTCTGGCAGCGTTATGCCGGTCGGGCCATGCACAGGGGTGAAGCCGGTCTCGGGCACGGCATGGGGTCGCGCCTTTTGGGGCGCACTACGGCCTGGATCGATCGCGGCTGGAAGATGTATCCGCTGGGATTCGTCTTCGGCCTGGGCTTCGACACGGCCACCGAAGTCGCACTGCTGGGGCTCTCGGCCGGTGCCGCGCAGCATGCCGGCTGGCCGCCGTGGACGATCATGGCGCTGCCGCTGTTGTTTGCGGCCGGCATGACGAGCCTGGATTCGGTCAACGGCTGGCTGATGCAGCGTGCGTATCTCTGGGGCACTGACAGTCGCCGACGCCTGGGGTTCAACCTGGCCATTACCGCGTTGTCGGTGGCCGTGGCCGGGATCGTGGCTACCGTGGAATGGACCGGTCTGGCGCTTGATCAGCTGGCGCCGGCGTCCGGGCTGGCCGAGCTGATCGCCCATCTGCCCAGCGCGGTCTTGGGCAGCGTGGTGGTGGCAAGCTGTCTGGGGCTGTGGTTCTGGGCGCGTCGGCGCGGGCGTGGCGCGGCATTGTCTGGCTGACGAGCGGGCACAAAAAAGCCGGAGCGAATGCCCCGGCTTGCGCCCGATCACTGGGATTAAAACCTAGCCGTTCTGCTCGGCGAGCGTCGGGTAGTCGGTATAGCCTTTCTCGTCACCCCCATAGAAGGTGCTGGGGTCGGGCTCGTTGAGTTCGGCATTCTGACGAAAGCGCTCGACGAGGTCCGGGTTGGCGATATACGGCCGGCCGAAGGAGGCGCCGTCGCCCAGACCGTTGGCGATCAGCGCCTCGGTCTTGTCGGCTGTGTAGTGGCCGTTGAACAACAAGGCCCCGGCCGTGAAGCGCTCGCGCATGGCGGCCCGGAAATCATCGTTCAAGGAGACATCGCCACCGGCCCAGTCGGGCTCGGCCACGTGTACATAGGCCAGGCCGCGCTCGTTGAGCTGCTCGGCCATGTAGAAGGCCATCGTCTTGGGCTCGTCGTCGCTCAGGCCGAAGATCTCAATGAACGGCGATAGACGAATGCCGACGCGATCAGCGCCCATCACCTCGATGACGGCATCGACCACTTCCAGCGTCAGGCGGGCACGGTTTTCCAGATTGCCGCCGTAGGCATCGGTGCGCTGGTTCGAACCGGTGGCCATGAACTGTTGCAGCAGATAGGCGTTGGCGGCATGAACTTCGACCATGTCAAAGCCTGCCCGCTTGGCACGAATGGCCGCCTGACGGTATTCGTCGACCACGCCCGGAATTTCCTTGGTCTCCAGCGCACGCGGCGTGGCCGTATCGTGCAGGCCGGAGCTGCCGTCCTCGAATTCGACGTACGATTGAGCGCCTTCGGCCTTCAATGCCGAGGGAGCGACCGGCTTGCGCCCGTCGGGGTGCACCATCTCGTGGCCCACGCGCCCGACGTGCCAGAGCTGGCAGCACATGCGCCCGCCGGCATCATGAACGGCCTCGAGAACGTCTTTCCAGCCGGCTTCCTGGGCATCGGTGAAGATACCCGGCGTATAGACATAGCCGCGTGCGGATTCCGAGATGTTGGTGGCCTCGGAGATGATCATGCCCGCGCCGGCCCGCTGGGCGTAATAGGTCTGCTGCATTTTACCCGGAACCTGATCCGGGCAGCGGGCGCGGGTCAACGGGGCCATGAATACCCGGTTGGGCAAATCCACGGCGCCGACTTTCATCGGTGATAGCAGTCGTTCGTAAGCCATTGATGATCCTTGTGCGAAAGATAGACACGATCTGGGTTCGACCGGGCGCAAGAACAAGGCCGGGCCGTTCGAGCGGGTCTATTGGACAGTGAGCACGCCTTTCATGCCGGCTGCGAAATGCCCGGGAAAGGTGCAGATATAGATGTAGTCGCCCGGTTCTTCGGGCGCGGTGAACGTCACCGTGTCGCTTTCACCACCGGCCACCATGCCCGTATGCGCGATTGTCTGGTCGGCGCGGGCCTGCGGGAAATAATCGTTGGCCGGCGCGCTCTGGGCGGCGTCGTCGAAGGCCCCCGGATCGGCACTGTGTTTGAGCAACACCCAGTTATGCGCCATGGCCGAGGCCGGCAGGTGCGACTTGTTGACCAGTTTTATGGTTACCGATTCACCCGGCGCCACGCGCAGGTGATCTTTGGAGTAACGCAGGTCGTTCTGGCCGACGATCGTGAACGAGGCATCAGCCTGCGCTGCCAGCGGCAACAGCGACAGGCCGATGAAGACGGCGACGAAAAGAGCACGCGGCGACATGACGAGCCTTGGTTCAAAACGATGCCCCGGATAGTTGGGGTGGCCGCCGCGCAGTCAAGGCGCTATCAATCGAAGACGATGACCTGGCGGATCGCCTCGCCCGCGGCCAGTCGCTCGAAGCCGGCGTTGATCTCGTCCAGCCTCAACCGATGAGTGAGCAGTTTGTCGACCGGCAGACGCCCGGCCTGATAAAGCGCGATGTATTCGGGGATATCGAGCTTGGGCACGTGGCCGCCGAGGTAAGAGCCCAGCAATGCACGCTCCTGGGCCACGAGTTTCAGCGCCGGCAGGGCCATGCGTGCATCGGGATGCTGCAGGCCGGCGGTGACCGTGGTCCCGCCTTTGCCAGTGGCCTCGAAGGCAAACTCGAGCGCGGCCGCCACGCCGGCGAATTCGGCGGCCAGATCCACACCGCCGCCGGTCAGTTGCTGCACCTGTTCGAGCGCGTCGTCGTCGCGTGTGTTGACCGTGGCCGTCGCGCCCAGCTCCCGGGCCTTGGCCAATTTTTCGTCGTCGATATCCGCGGCGATGACCTGGGAAGCCCCGCCGGCGATCGCGCCCAGCACCGCCGACAGACCCACGCCGCCCAGGCCGACCACGAGCACGCTCTGACCGAGGGTCATGCGGGCGGTCTTGAGCAGTGCGCCCACGCCGGTCAGCACCGCACAGCCGAAGACCGCCGCCACTTCGAAGGGCAGCTCGCGGTCGATCTTGACCAGCGATTCGGTGGCCACCACGGCATGCTCGGCAAAACCGGAGACGCCCAGATGATGATAAACGGCGTCGCCGTCCTGGCTCAGCCGGAAATCCCCGCCCAGCAATGTGCCGGCATTGTTGGCCGCGGCTCCGGGCGTACACAGCGCGGCCCGTCCGTCAGCGCAGTGGTCACAGTGGCCACAACTGGGGACGAACGAGCAGACCACATGATCGCCCACGGCGAAGTTCGATACACCGTCGCCTGTCGCGATGATCTCGCCGGCGGCTTCGTGGCCGAGCACCATCGGCGTGGGCCGCGGGCGATTGCCGTTGATGCTCGACAGATCGGAATGACACAGCCCGGCCGCACGAATCTTGAGCAGGACCTCGCCAGGGCCCGGGTCGGCCAGCTCGAAGGTTTCGATCGCCAGCGGGCACGACTGATCGTAAGGGCGCTCGGCCTCGGCGGTACGTAGAACGGCGGCACGGGTCTGCATGAGACAGCCTCACAGATAAACACAAGATGGCAATGTAGCGGCTTGGCGCGTTGCGCGCGATGCGCCATGCGTCGAATTGCCCGCCGCGCTGTTGCACAATACGCCGCATTCATCGACCCACCCGACCCGATCATGCGACCAACCCGCCAGACGCATCCCGTGGATATCGCCGGCCTCAAGCGTGAGCTGCCCCTGTTCGAGGTGGCCGATGGCATACGGATCGCGGTATTGAACGTGCTGGGCGACACGGCGCTGGTTCAGGCTGCGGCCACGGGTCTGGCCAACAAGCTGGCCGCGCTGGATTACAGCGTGCTGGTCACCGCCGAGGCCAAGTCGATCCCGCTGGTGCATGCGCTGTCGGTGGCCACGGCTCGGCCTTATGTCGTGCTGCGCAAATCCTACAAGCCTTATATGGGGGATGCGCTATCGGCGACCACCCACTCCATCACCACAGGCGACGAGCAGACGCTCTATCTCGATGAAAAAGACCGGGCGCTTGTCGAGGGCGCCCGTATCGTGCTGGTCGACGATGTGATCAGCTCGGGCTCGACGCTACAGGCCATGCAGGCGATCATGCACGAAGGGCGTTCGATCATCGCCGGCGAGGCCGCGATCTTCACCGAGGGAGACCGCGCCGACTGGGCGGATGTGATTGCCCTCGGCCATCTGCCGATCTTCACGGCCTCACAGGAATAACGACAGCGCCACGCCCAGCGCGTAGAGGGCCGCGATCGAGGCACTCTCGAAACCGACGTTGCCGACGCCGTTCTTCTCGCGCCGGATCAGTCCGAGCAGCAGCACGCCGGTCATCAGCACCGACAGGGCAATCCAGAGCAGCGTCGACCCGGATACCGCGTGATAGATCGAGCCGTCGCGGTAGGCTACGTCGGCCGCGCCGGCGAACAGACAATCAAAGGCGTTGCCGCCGATGATGCCGCCCACGGCCAGCTGCAGCGCGCCGCGTCGAACGGCCGCGATCGAGGTCACCAGTTCGGGCAGGGAGGTGACCACCGAGGTCAGCACGATGCCTACCGCCGTCTCGCCCATGCCGGTCTGGCTGCCCAGGCGCGTCGCCACGTTGGTCAATACATAACCGGCCACACCCAACACCGCGGCCAGGCCCACAAAGCGGCCCCAGAGCGGTAAGAGCGCCTGATTCGCGACTGCATCGTCGGGCTCGTCGGCGCGTGTCTCTTCGGTGTTGCGCGGCGTCCACATCCGAAAGTGCTCGGCGTCGTTGACCACGCGCAAGCCGAAAGCGTACCCGCCGAACAGCACGATCGTGGCCGGATGAATGCCGAAGACAGTCAGCGCCGGGGCGTAGGGCGCAACCAGCAGCACCGACAACAGAATGATCAAAAGCGCGCTCTGAGCCAGATTGGCGGTAGAAGCCGCGGCATGCTCGAGATTGGCCCGGCGATAAACCACGTCGGCCACCGCCAGAAACAGCGTCTGGACCGCGATACCGCCGAGCGCGTTGCTCATGGCCAGCTCGGCCTCGCCGCGCCAGCCTGCCGTCACCGAGACCACGATGCCCGGCAGCGAAGTGGCCGCCCCCAGCAGTACCGCGCCGATCACGGCTTCGCCGAGCCCTGTGCGATCGGCCAGATTGTCGGCTACGGCGGTCAGGCGCGTGCCCACCACGGCGATGATCACCGCGATGAGCGCGAACACGGCCAGGTTGGGCCACAACGATAGGGCCGGCAAAAGTGTCATGTGGCCCCCTAGGGCATTGAGGAATCAAGCGTCTCGGCCAGCGGATATCGACCGGCATGACGTGCAGGCATGGCCACCGCCAGCGATATCCCGGGCCGGGTTGTCGACGCCAGTGCTCTGTCAGGTCGACTGGCCTGCCTGTTCGCAGGACAAACGATGCGCGGATCGTAACCCGGATGCCAGCCATTTGCGCAATGCCCGCGATGACGCGTGTTTGTCCACGGCGGCGCAAGGCATGCCAAGTTACTGAACGCGGATGCTCTTTGCCGGCCGGCGTTCGTTGTCTGCCCGGGCCTGTTTTGACGTCCTGTGCGGCACTCGGGCACAACACGAACGGTTGGCAACGAGACGACGGGCAGCGTCAACAATGCAGGCAATACGCGGCAATTCGACGGGATTCACGTTGATCGAGCTCATGCTCGTCGTGGCCGTGATCGGGATCCTCGCGGCGGTGGCGATCCCGTCGTATCGCGACTACGTGGCCCGAGCGCATGTCAGCGAAGGGCTGGCGCTTATCGGGCCGGTGAAAAACGCCGTCGCCGAGTATTACGCCGTCAACGGCGGGCTGCCGCAGGTCGCCAACAATCACATGACCAATGTGCTGGCTGCACTCGGCCTGCCCAACAGCAGCGAGACCGGCGCGGCCAGCGGCGACGCGGTCAAACGGATCTGGTGGTACAACAACGCCGAAGACCCGGCCATCAAGATCAAGTACGCCGGCCCCGGTATCGACGACAAAGTGCTGTTGGTGGCCGCGCGCTTCGATGCCGGCGCCATCACCTGGCGCTGCACGCCGGCGCAAGGGGCAGACGGCGTGCCGCTCGAATATCTGCCGGCGCGTTGTCGGCGCTAGGTGTCTCGTCAGCCGGCGTCTTCACCCTGCTTGAATCGGCGCAACCGACGGCGTGATTTCTTGTCCGGCCGGGCAGTCGGCCGAGGCATCGTCAGGCGCGCTGCGCGGCGTTCGGCAGCCTCGTTCTCACGGCGTTGCCGGCTTTCCGGCGTTTCCTGCCAGAGCTGCTCTGCCTGGCTTGCCGGGCCGCGCTTGTCGGATACGGCGATGACCGTGACCTCAAAGACCTGCTCGGGTTTCTTGATCCTGAGCGTCTGTCCGGCGCGCACAGCCGCGCTGGCCTTGGCCTTGTGGCCGTCGAGTTCCACGTGGCCGCCCTTGATCGCGGCGGTGGCCAGGCTGCGGGTCTTGAAGAACCGCGCGGCCCATAGCCATTTATCGATTCGTACCGTTGGCCCGTCGTTCGTGTTGCGTGAGGCATCGTTCATGGTGAAACTCTGACACGGGTTTCAGTGACAGGCCAAGGACGGCCGCGGCATGCTTGATCGCTTCCGATTGAATTTCCGGCTTCGTATCGATCGCGATCGCCAGATTCGTGTTCAGTGCGGCAAGGTATCGCCTCGGTTTCTACGCGAGCTGGCGGATGTGATCGCCCTGTTCGATATTCGTGGCGGCGCGATCGAATGCAAGGGCCGCGGCACGCGTATGCGTCTGATCTTCACCGACGGCTTTCCGCAGGCCGGGCGCCAGGCGGTTCGCAATGTCTGGCAGCCACCCAGTGGCCCGGGCGGCGGGGGCGGCATGCGGGCCGCAGGCTGAACACCGGGCATGGACAGCGTAGGCTGATACCGGACCCATCCATATCGGCAACCGTCATGATCACCGTGCATCACCTGGCCGACTCGCGCTCACAGCGCGTGCTCTGGCTGCTCGAAGAACTGGAACTGGAGTACGAGGTCGTACGCTACGAGCGCGATCCGGCCACGTATCTGGCCCCGGCCTCGCTCAAGCGTGTGCATCCACTGGGCAAATCGCCGGTCATCACCGATGACGCCGGCACCGTGGCCGAGACCGGGCATATCGTGGATTACATCGTGCGCCGTCACGGCCAGGGCCGCCTGGCGCCAGCGGCTGACCATCCGGGCCACGAGCGCTATCAGTACTGGCTGCACTATGCCGAGGGTTCGCTCATGCCGCCGCTGCTGCTACAGCTGATCTTCGATAGTGTCGAGACTCGTGCGCCGATGCTGGCCAAGCCGGTCGCCAAGGCGATTTCCGGGCAGGTGAAAAAACAGTTCATCCGTCCACAGCAGACCCTGCATTTCGATTATCTGGAAGATCAGCTTGCCGAGAACGATTGGTTCGTGGGCGATGCATTCACGGCCGCAGACATCATGCTGAGCTTTCCCATCGAGGCCGGTACGGCGCGCGGCGCCGTGCGTGATGGTCATCCGCGGCTGAAGGCGTTCATCGAACGCATTCACGAGCGCGAGGCCTACAAGCAAGCGCTGGCCCGCGGCGGGGCGTACGCCTACGCCTGAGCACGTTTTTCATGGAGCAAAAAAAGCCCGGCGCGATGGCCGGGCTGTCTTTTCTTCGATGATCGCGGGGGCGATTACTGACCCGCGTTGCCACTGGCCTGGCCGGCGCTGCCCATCTGCTGCTGCAGCTTGGAGCGCTTGGCTTCCATGTCCGAGATGATCTCATCAGTCTTGCTGTTCTGATCCTTCATCGCCTGGATCGTGTTCTGCTGCAGTTTCTCACCGGCCTGCTGGATTTCCGGCTGCTGCATGGCGGCATTACGCGCCTTGACCATCTGCTGACGTTCACTCTGGAACTTCTGCATCACGGCCTTGCGCTTGTCATCGGACAGGTCCTTGTTCTGAAGCTGCTTGGCGTATTTCTCCATGCGCTTCTGGCCGGCATCCACATCATAGCCCTGATTCTTCACGGCTTTCTTGACCTGAGCCTCGAACGCCTTCTGCTGCTTGGCCAGCTGCGGGTTGTTATCGATCGTTTTATCGTGGATCTGCTTGAGCTTCTGGGCATCCGAGCGATAGCTCTGCATCAGCTGCTGGGCCTGTTGGTTGCCCGCGCTCGTATCGTCGGCCGCTACGGCCACGTTCGTGAACGACACGGCGGCCAGTGTGAGCAGACCGATCGTGGAAAGACGTTTAATCATAAAAAAACCTGTCGTGCAGATATGTACGAATAGAATAAGACCATAATGCGGCTTAACAGTTGCAGGACAAGATCGAATTCGCCCTGAAAATCGCTCATTGGCGATACGAAGCCAGCTTGTCGGCCGCTCGGGTCGTCTCGGGCAGACGATAGCGCGTCAGAAAGTGGCTGCACCAGTTCAGCGCGTTCGTCAGATCGGTGCGATGGCCCGGCGAGACGAAAATCGGTTTCAGGCCGACCCGTGAACGCAGCACGGCCGCGATGGTCTCATCGCGCTCGACAAGCGGTGTCCAGGCCAGGCGTTCCTCGGGAACCGCGGCGTGTGTGCCCACCAGCCGTTTCTTGGCGATGCCGATGCTTGGCAGGCCGCTGGCAAGCCCCAGATGCGTGGCCACGCCCAGGCGCTTGGGATGGGCGATCCCGTGGCCATCGACCATCAGCAGATCCGGTGTGATGTCGAGCGCGGCCAGCGCTTCCAGTGCGCCGGGAACTTCGCGAAACGACAGCAGCCCGGGAATGTAGGGCATTCGGGTCGGCGAGCGCACGAGCGCTTCATCAACGCGCTCGTGGGTGTCGGCGTCGAAGACGACGATGGCTGCCCGGGTGGTCTCGCCCCGGTCCTCGAAACCGATATCCACGCCGGCGACGTATCGAATCGGCGTATCCCCCAGCGGAGCGACGACGACATGCTTGCCGATCGTATCCTGAAGCGCACGGGCCTCGGCCGCGGTGGTCGGCCAGTCGTGGCTCATGCCCAGGGCTGCGTCACTGCCCATGCTGCTCGGCGAACTGTTGCAACACGGACAATGTCTCGTCGCTGACATGGTGTTCCATGCCCTCGGCATCCTGACGGGCCGTGGCCTCGGCCACGCCGAGCGCACGCAGAAAACGCAGCACCACGATATGGCGCTCACGAGAAATGCGTGCCATCTCGCGGCCTTCGTCGGTCAGGAATATCGAGCGATACGGCTGACTGGTCACCAGGCCGGCCTCGGTCATGCGTCGGATCATCTTGCCGACCGTGGCCTGGGTCACGCCCATGCGCTGGGCGATCTCGACCGCACGCGCCTCGCCCTTGGCATCGATCAGGTCGCCGATCAGCTCGACGTAGTCCTCGATCAGCTCGGTCTCGTGGGCTTTTCGCACGGTGCCGTACTGTCGGGCATGGGTGGCCGGATCGAGCAGCTCGTCGGGCCGGTCGGCACGCAGCACGTGGTCGAGTTTGTGGGCGTTTCGTGCACTCATGGCGCTATTGTAACGCCTGGGGGCTGCGTAGCGCTGTGATCACCGCCTGGGTGTCCGGGCGTATGCCGCGCCACAGCGCGAACGACTCGGCGGCCTGTTCGACCAGCATGCCGAAACCGTCCTCACCGGCCACACCGCGATCGCGCGCCCAGCGCAGAAACGGCGTGGCGGTATCGGCATAGATCATGTCGTAGACCGCGCGGGCCCGGGTGAGCACCCGATCATCGAGCGCCGGCATCTCGCCGGCCAGACCGGCAGAGATGGCGTTGATCACGAGATCGCCGTCAAACGGGGCCTCAGCCAGGCCACAGGCAGCGATAGAGCCCATGCTGCGACAGCTCTCGGCGATCGCCTGGCTTTTGGCCGGTGTGCGATTGGCGATCGTGATACGGCCGACACTGGCAGCAAACAGATTGGGCACCACGCCGCGCACGGCACCGCCTGCGCCCAGGATGAGGACATGCGCGCCCGCCAGATCCGTGCCCAGCCGGGCCACCAGATCAGCCACCAGACCCGCGCCGTCGGTATTGTCGCCGTGGATTGCATCGCCATGGGCCATGAGCGTGTTCACTGCAGACGCGCGTCGGGCACGCTCGCTCAGGGTATCGGCGCGGTCGAAGGCCTCCTGCTTGAAGGGCAGGGTGACGTTCAGCCCGGCGCCGCCGGCGGCAAAGAACGCCTGTATCGAGGCCGCGAAGCCGTCGACCGGTGCACTGCGGCGCACGTAGCGCATGTCCTGGCCGGTCTGGGCGGCAAACAACGTATGGATTTCCGGCGAGCGGCTGTGTTCGATCGGATGGCCGATCACGGCATAGGCATCGGTCATGGCAGACGGGGTGGTGGGCGTTGGCCGATAGACTGGCCAAGTCATGCGGCGGCGACAACCTCAGTTATAGCCGTGGGCGCCGTGCAAGGCCTTGATCGCCGACGTGCCCGGGCGTGTGCAAGCCAGCAGGACATCGTCGACCGATAGATCGCTCAGACAGGCCTGGTGGCCAAACGGACAATGCCGCTCGCGACAGGGCGAGCAGTCCATACCGCGCCAGAGGCGCTGGGCACGCGGGGCAAGCGGCGGGGCATAGTCCGGGTCGGTCGAGCCGTACAGGCCGATCACACTCGGTGCGGCCGCGCTGGCCAGATGCATGATGCCGGTATCGTTGCCTACGAAATGGGTGGTCAGTGCGGCCAGATCCACCACATCGGTCAACCGCGTGTGCTCGACGAGATCCACGCCGTGGCGAGGGGCTGCCGTCTTCATGGCATCCGCCAGGCCGCGATCGGCGGCACTGCCGAATATCCAGCAGGCCCAGCCCTGATCATCCAGGCGCGCGGCCAGCTCGGCGAAATGCGCGGCCGGCCAGGCCTTGGCCGGGCCATAGGCCGCCCCCGGTGCAAAGCCGACGATGGGCCGGGACAGATCGAGATCGAAACGGGCCGTCAGGACAGACTGGTTATCGGTATCGACGGTCAGCCGAGGGGCGGTGATCGGGGCAAGCGCATCATCCTCGGCAGCAAGCCCCAACAGCGCGTAATGCTCGGCCTTGAGTGGATAGCGCGCGGTATCGATGGTGCGCACATCGTTGATCAGGCCGTAACGCATCTCTCCAAGTACCCCGGTGCGTTGTGGGATACCGGCCAGCCAGGGCACCAGTGCGGCCTTGGCGCTGCGTTGCAGCACGATCGCCTGATCATAGCCGCCTGTCTTGACGCGGGCGGCCTCGGCGCGGCGCTTGCGCCAGGCGAATTCGCCGTGACGAAGCACGCTTTCGACTACGCCGTCCACTTCGGGCATGCGCGAAGCCAGGCTTGCCGTCACCGGCGGGGCCAATACATCGATCACGGCCTCGGGCCGACGGGCACGCAGGTCGATGAGCAGACTCTGGGCCATCACCATGTCGCCGATCCAGGACGGGGCGACGACCAGAATGCGCTGGCTCACGCCTCGCCCAGCCAGCGGGCGGCGTCCTTGGCAAAGTAGGTCAGAATACCGTCACAGCCGGCGCGTTTGAACGACAGCAGGCATTCCATCACCGCCGCGCGCTCGTCCAGCCAGCCGTTGTCGATCGCGGCCTTGAGCATCGCGTACTCGCCGGAGACGTGGTAGGCAAACGTCGGCACGCCGAATTCGGTTTTCACTCGATGGATGATATCCAGATACGGCATGCCCGGCTTGACCATGACCATGTCTGCGCCTTCCTTGAGATCGAGCGCGACCTCGCGCATGGCTTCATCGCCGTTGGCCGGATCGACCTGATAGGTGCGCTTGTCGGCCCGGCCCAGATTGCCGGCCGAGCCGAGCGCTTCCCGGAACGGGTTGTAATAGCTGGAGGCGAACTTGGCGGCATAGGACATGATCACGGTGTTGATGTGCCCGGCGTCCTCCAGAGCATGGCGCATGGCCTGAATGCGCCCGTCCATCATGTCCGAGGGCGAGACGATATCCGCGCCGGCATCTGCATGGGCCAGCGTCTGGGCGACCAGTATCTCGATGGTCGGATCATTCAGGACATGACCGGCCTCGTCGATGACACCGTCCTGACCATGGCTGGTATAGGGATCGAGTGCTACGTCGGTCATCACGCCGAGCTCGGGATGGCGGGCCTTGATCTGGCGAATCGCGGTCGGAATCAGGCCATCCGGATTGGCGGCTTCCTCGGCCTCGGTTGTCTTCCGGGTCGGATCGATCACCGGGAACAGCACGATCATCGGAATGCCCAATGCCACGATCTCGTCGATCTCGTCGGCCAGGCCGGTCAGGGTATGTCGCTTCTGGCCCGGCATGGCCTGGATGTCCATGGCCTCGCCTTCGGTGACGAAGATCGGGTAGATCAGATCATCGCGCGTCAGGCGATGCTCGCGCACGAGGCGACGCGAGAAATCGGCGGTGCGTCCACGGCGCAGACGCGTGGCCGGGAAATGGCCGGGATAGGTATGGGGCATGACATCACCGTCGAAAGCGTTTGATGCATCAAAGCATGGAAGCGGGCCGGCCCGGATTCAACTTTAAGGCCACTGCCGGCTGGTAAGATTCGCTCATAGGCCTCTATTGATCACAGA
>PBAO01000064.1 GCA_002715985.1 Lysobacterales bacterium
AGCGTTTCGGCGCTACTGGCCATGGTTTCCAGGCCGCTGGCCACGGCGCGTGCCAGCTCTTCACCGGCTGCGGTGAGCACGACGGCGCGATGCCGCCGCTCGAACAGGGCCAGCCCCAGGTCATCTTCAAGCGCGCGGATCTGGCGGCTCACCGCGGCCTGGGTCATCGACAGCTCGGCGGCGGCCTGGGTGAAGCTCTCCAGGCGGGCGGCGGCTTCAAAAGGCAAAAGCGTGGCCAGTGGCGGCAGGCTGCGGCGTAGGCGATTCATGTATTTGATATTACCTGAAGTAATGCCAGCGAATCGAAATATCGTGTGACGGGGGCATGAGTCGGGCTCAGGATTAGCCGCACTCATCCCGCCACCGCCTGCTCTATGCATCCGCTCGGTTCAGGGCCTGTTGCCGTTTCATGCGAGCCCGCGTTGGGGACCGCAAATCGTGTCCTGCAAGGCGCGAGTCGCCGTATCGTGGCGTGCCACGATCAAGGCTTGCAACGCCGCAGGGCGCGATTTGCGACCCAACCCAAAGGGGCAAGCGCTGTTTTGCGGCAATACAGCGTTCTAGCCCACTGGCGCAGAATGACTGCGCGGCGTGAGCTACGCCTCGTCTTGCCGCAAAACAGCGCTTGGCGCGGACTCGCATGAAACGGCAACAGGTCCTAATGCGTTCGACCCTGCAGAATCAGTCGTTGGGCGGCCTGGCTTATATCGTGCTGGCGGCCGTGGTACTGGCGCTGGGGGACGGCCTGGTCAAGCTGCTCTCGGAACAGATCAGTGTCTGGCAGCTCGTCGTGCTGCGGGGTGTGGTTGCGGTGCCGTTGCTCGGCGTGTTCATGGGGCGATTCGTTCGCCACGGCCTGCGCGCCAGACATCGATTCTGGGTGGGGGTGCGCAGCCTGTTGCTGGTCGTCATGTGGATTCTGGTCTATCTGGCTCTGGTCGGTCTGGCGCTGCCGACGGTTTCGGCTGCACTTTATACCGCGCCTCTCATCATCACCCTGCTGTGTGCGCTGGAACCCGGTCGACGGCTGGCGTGGGGCGAAATCGGGGCGGTGATACTCGGCTTCATCGGCGTTCTGGTGCTGCTGCGACCGGGGACGAGTGCGTTTTCGCCGATGTTGTGGCTGCCGCTGGCCGGGGCCGTGCTCTATGCACTGGCCGCACTGATCACGGCCACGAAATGCCGGGATGAATCGCCGCTGGTCATGTCGATGGGCGTTCAGCTCGCCTTTCTGGGTGTTGGTCTGATCGCGCTCGGCGTGTTGGCGGTTATCGATATACCGACGAGTTGGCAGCAGGCCGCCCCGTTCGTGGCCAGCGGCTGGCCGGCGCTTACGGGCATGGATCTGTCGGTGCTGGCCGCGCTGATCGTGGCGCTGGCGGTGATTGCCGTGCTGGCCAGTGCAGCGATGGGCCGGGCCTATCAGATGGCGCCGGCTCCGCTGGTCGCGGCCGGCGATTACAGCTATCTGGTGTTTTCCACGCTCTGGGGATTTCTGTTGTTCGGCCATCTGCCGGATCAGTGGGGCGTGGTCGGTATGGCGTTGATTGCAGTGGCCGGGCTGTATGCAACACGCGGCGGCGGAAACGATCATGGCAGCGGCGAGCCCGGTTCCGGCCGACATCGCCTCGGGCGAGGCAGCCGCTCGCGACGTGCGCGGCCGCGGCTTCTGCGTCGCGAGCGCTTGCCCAGCGCACCGGCGTAGGCCGTGGCAGATAACGAGCGCGCATAAAAAAGCCGGCGCGTCAGCGCCGGCTTTTCAATCTATTGCCGGTCGGCTAGCTCAGCTTGTCGCGAGCCTTGTCTTTCGTTTCACCGACCTTGTCCTGGACCTTGCCCTTGTTCTTCTGGGCCTTGCCCTCGGCTTCCTGTTCTTCGTCGCCGGTCAGCTTGCCAACCTGCTCTTTGACAGTGCCCTTGATCTTATCGAGCGTGCCTTCTTTACGATCGTCGTCAACCATGAGAACTCTCCGGTTCTGTGCAGCCGGGCAGTCGATGACCGGCCGGATACGAATAAAGCGTATCGATGTAACGGTGATTGAAACCGATGGATCGACATCGACCCATGTCCGGACATTAGCCCTTTTTCTCAGCGTTGGCGATATGTCGCGCTATCGCTACATTCAGCAAGCATTTAGCTAGCGCTCAACCAGCGCCCCTCATTTTTGGCTGCTGTCGATGAAACTGTTCAGCCAATCGCGGCCCGGTGCGCCGACCTTGGATTGCCATTGGCCCTGTGCGTCCTTGTAAACCAGCGTGGGGGTGCCGCTGCCGCCGGCGGCCGCCATCTGCTCGGCGTGCGCGTCCAGAACGTTCTGAATATCGGCATCGATGCTCTCGACCGGCTCGATCCCGCCGCTCTCGCTGGCCTCGTCGAAGCCGGCCTCGTTCTTGGCGAATGCCTTGGCAGGCTCGTCGGCGCTCAGAATAGCCGCAGCCCGTCCGGCACTCGTGTCCTTGAGAAAGCCCACCATGGCCCATTGCAGCTGCAGCTTGTCGTTTTTGACCAGCGGGGCGGCCTGGTCCGAGAACTTGTGGCAGTAGATACAGTTCGGGTCGGCAAAGACATAGATCTTCGGCGCACTGTCCGGGCCCTGCTGGACCAGATGACCGGTCGCTTCAAGCTGTTGGGCGATCTTGGCCAGATCGGGCTTGGGCACGTACTGGTCGGCATAGGCCGCCGAGAGGTTCTCGCCGTCCGGCGAGACGATACGCCCGATGATCAGATAGCCGTTTTCGCTATAGACGATCTGATGCTGCCCGGAGCGGGACAAGACATAGCCGGTCAGGCCGGGCACGTCGGTCTTGAACGAGCGCACAACCTCGAGCTGCCCGGATTTGACCGACTGCTGGAGCGCCTCGGGCAGGTCGGCCACGGCAGGCTTGTCGGTGCTCGAGGTGTTGTCGGCAGCCAGCGCGCCGGCACTCGAGCCGGCCAGCAGAGCGAGCGTGACCAGACCGATGCTCAGCAGGCCATACCCGCGGCGGGCCATGGAAAGGGGTTGGGACATCATCGAACTCTCCGAGACGAAAATCTTGAATCACATGAATCTAGCATCAACGGCCGTGTGCCCATCGGAATCCTCGATCAAGGAGTCGATACGGCCTCTGTCAACGGGGCCAGAGGCCGTGCGGCACGGCTGCTGCTCGCCAGATCGCCGCCGCCCAGAGTCTTGTAGAGCGTGACCAGATTGATCTCGCGCGCCAGACGTCGCTGGATAGCGCTCTGTTGCGAGGTATAGAGCGTGCGCTGCTCGATGAGCGTATCCAGATAGCTGTCAATGCCGGCGCGATAGCGTGCCTTGGACAGGCGATAAGAGCGCCGGTTGGCGGCCACCAGCGCGGTCTGGGCGGCGATCTGGTCATCGATCGTGGCCCGCAGGGCCAATGCATCAGCGACCTCGCGAAACGCGGTGCGCAGGGTCTGTTCGTAGGTCTGGGCATCGATTTCGCGCTGGATCCGGGCGATCGCCAGCTGGGCCGCCCGGGCGCCGCCATCGAAGATCGGGACATTGATCTGTGGGGTCACGCCCCAGGAGCGATTGTTGTCGGCGAACAGTCCGGTCAGCCCGCGGGTGGCCCAGCCGGTGGCCGCAGTCAGGCTGATACGCGGGAAAAACGCTGCCCGTGCGGCCCCGATCGAGGCATAGTCACCGGCCAGGCGATATTCGGCGGCGAGCACGTCGGGCCGGTCGAGCAATACCTCGGACGGCACGCCGGCCGGCAGGCGCTCGATGACGGCCTGTTCAGGCAGACGTGCCTCGGGCAGAAGCGCCGGGGCCAGCGTGGTGCCGGCGACCAGGTTGAGCGCGTTCTCGTCCCGGGCGACCCGGGCCACGAGTGAGGCGATATCCACGCGTACGGCCTCGACCGCCGAGCGGGCGTTGGCCACGTCCGAGCCCGAGGCAATGCCGTAATCGTGGCGTGCGTTGACCAGGCGCAGGCTGGCCAGGCGGTTGGTCAGGGTGTTGCGGGCAAGCGCCAGCAGCGCCTTGTCGGCCCCCAGCGTGAGCCAGCTGGCCGCGACCTCGCCGATCAGGCTGATCCGGACCGCGCGGCGATCGGCTGTTGTCGCCAGCAGGCTCTGGACCGCCGCCGCCCGCTGATTGCGAATACGCCCGAATATATCCAGCTCGTAGCTCGAAAACCCGATTTCAGTCGACAGCGATTCGGAGATCGCGCTCTGGTTGGCCAGATTGCCACTGGCGGTATCGTCGCTGCCGGCAACACGCCCGGTACGCGAGAACGTGGCACTCGTGTTCGACGAGATCGAGGGAAACAGATCGGCGTTGATATCGGCGACCTGGGCACGAGCCGCCGCGATATTGAGCGTGGCCACGGCCAGATCGCGATTGTGCGACAGCGCGGTCGAGACCACCTCGCGCAGCTGATCGTCGACGAAGAAATCGCGCCAGCCCAGCATCGAGACATCTGCCCCGGGCTTGGCCGGCGGCGCCCCGTAGATATCCACCCCGGGCCAGACACCGGGAATGACCGGCGCCGGCGATTCGTACTTCGGCGCCAGATTCACGCAGCCCGCCAGCGTGACCATGAGCGCGGCCGTGACACATCCCAGCGCGAGCGTGCGGCTTGAACGTCGGTGCCTCATGCCAGGCGTTTCCAGCCGGCGCGACAGATCACGAAGAACACCGGCACAAAGACCAGCGCCAGCGTGGTCGCTGCGATCATGCCGCCGAATACCCCGGTGCCCACCGAATGCCGCGCGCCCGCGCCGGCGCCGGTGGCGATCACCAAGGGCAGCACGCCCATGCCAAAAGCCAGCGAGGTCATCAAGATCGGGCGCAGACGCAGGCCCACGGCCTCGATGGCGGCCTCGCGCAACGTTCGGCCTTCGCCGGCCAACTGGTGGGCATATTCCACGATCAGAATCGCGTTCTTGGCGGCCAGGCCGATGGTGGCCAGCAGCCCCACCTGAAAATACACATCCAGCGACAAGCCGCGCAGCGCGACTGCGATCAGCGCGCCGGCCACCCCGAGCGGCACCACCAGCATCACCGCCAGCGGAATCGACCAGCTCTCGTAAAGCGCGGCCAGGCAGAGAAACACGAAGCCGATGGACAGCGCATAGAGCAGCGGTGCCTGGGCGCCGGCTTTCTGTTGCTGTAGCGAGATACCCGACCACTCATAGCCGATGCCCGCCGGCAGGTCGGCGACCAGATCATCCACGTGGGCCATGGCGGTGGTCATGGCGACCCCCGGGGCCGGCTGGCCGGAGATCTGATAGGCCGCCAGGCCGTTGTAGCGTTCCAGTTCCGGCAGGCCTGTGGTCCAGTGGGTGCGGGTAAACGCCGAGAAAGGCACCATATCGCCGGACGCGTTGCGCACATACCAGCGATTCAGATCGTCGGGCTGCATGCGATAAGGCGTATCGCCTTCCATGAAGATGCGCTTGACCCGGCCCTCGTAGATGAAATCGTCGATATATGCGCCGCCGAAAGCGGCCGACAGGGTGTTGTTGATATCGTCGATGGCAAGCCCCAACGAGGCTGCCTTGGCGTCGTTGATGTTGATCGCGAACTGGGCGGCCGGGTCGGTGGTTTCGCTGCGTACCTGAGCCAGCGCCGGGTCGGCCCGGGCGGCGCTCAGAAAGGCCTCGCGTGCCTCGGTGAGCGCATCGCGGCCTACGCCGCCCAGATCCTCGAGCTGTAGCTCGAAGCCGGCGGCATCCCCCAGATTACTCAGTACCGGCGGGTTCAGCACATAGACCTGGGCATCGCGAATCGCGGACAGTGCAGCCGTGGCTTTCGCCGCGATGGCCTCGGCGCTGCTGGCCTCGCCCGTGCGTGCGTGCCAGTCCACCAGATGCACGAAGGCACGCCCGGTGTTCTGGCCCGAGCTGCCGGCGATGGTGAAGATCGATTCGACGTTGGGCTGGGCCCGAAAATAGGCATCCACCTGTTCCATGACGTCGACCGTACGCTGGGAGGTGGCCCCCGGCGGCAGCTGGATCGAGACCCGCAGCACGCCCTGATCCTCCGAGGGCAGGAAATTGCCGGGCAGTACCGAAAACAGCCAGACCACCAGGACCACGATCGCCACCAGAGCGAGCATCACCAGCGCGCGCGCTCGAATGGCCCAAGCACTGAGCGCCTGTACATTAGTGCGCAGACGCTCGAGTGCGGCGTTGAAGCCGGCCAGCAGCCGGCCCGGCGGGCGTCGGGCGCCCGGCGGCTTCAAGAGTGCGGCACACAGGGCGGGGGTAAGAATCAGCGCCACGCCGATGGATAACACCATCGCGGCCACGACCGTGACCGAGAACTGGCGATAGATCACGCCCGTGGCTCCGGGGAAGAAGGCCATCGGCACGAACACGGCGGTCAGCACCAGCACGATGCCCACGAGCGCGCCCTGGATCTCGCGCATCGAGGCCAGGGTGGCCTCGCGCGGGGACAGGTTGCGCTCGGTCATGATGCGCTCGACGTTCTCCACCACCACGATCGCATCATCGACCAGCAGACCGATGGCCAGTACCAGAGCAAACAGCGTGAGCGTGTTGATCGAGTAACCGCAGGCCGCCAGCACGCCGAAAGTGCCCAGGATGACCACCGGCACGGCCAGCGCAGGAATCAGCGTGGCCCGCAGGTTCTGTAGAAACACGAACATGATCGCCACGACCAGCACGATCGCGATGAGCAGGGTCTCGACCACCTCGGCGATCGATTCTTCAACGAACGGCGTGGTGTCGAAGGCAGTATGGGCTTCCAGGCCCGGCGGGAAGAACGCCTTCAGCCCGTCGAGCCGGGCATGCACGTTTTCGGCGCTGCCCACGGCGTTGGCGCCTGCGGCCAGCTCCAGGCCCAGCCCGGCGGCGCGATGACCGTTATAGAGCGCGATCTCCGAATATTCGTCCGAGCCGATTTCCACGCGGGCCACGTCGGACAGATGCACGAGCGAGCCGTCGGCGGCGGCCTTGACCACGATGTCCTTGAACTGGCTCACCGCGGTCAGGCGGCTGCGGGCACGAATCGTGGCGTTCAACTGCTGGCCGGGGGCTGCGGGCAGGCCGCCCAGCTCGCCGGCCGAAACGTTGGCGTTCTGGGCCTCGACCGCGGCGCGCACGTCAGCGGGCATGAGCCCGTACTGGTTCAGCCGGTCCGGATCGAGCCAGATCCGCAGCGCGTATTCGGCGCCGAAGTTGCGGGCCTGACTGATGCCGCTCACCCGGGCCAGCGGATCGGTCAGCGTGCTGGCGATATAGTCGCCGATATCGGCCTCGTTCATCGAGCCATCGGTCGAGGACAGGGCGAATACCAGAAAATAGTTGCCGCCGGATTGATAGGTCCGCACACCGCGCTGCTGAACCTCGCCCGGCAGGCGGGCCAGTGCGCCCTGGAGCTCGTTCTGGACCTGGACCTGGGCGATGTCGGGATCGGTGCCCGATTCGAAGGTCAGCCGTACACGGGCCTCACCCGAGGAATCCGAGCTGGACTGGATATAGAGCAGGTTGTCGATACCGGTCATCGACTGTTCGATGATCTGAGTCACCGAGTTCTGCGTGGTCCGGGCGTTGGCCCCGATGTAGGTCGCCGAGACGGTGATCGTGGGCGGAGCAATCTCGGGATACTGCTCGAGCGGCAGGGTGAAGATCGACAACAGACCGGCCAGGCTGATCACGATCGCGATCACCATGGCAAAAATCGGCCGGGCGATGAAAAACGCGGACATCAGTCGGCCGGCCCCGGATCCGTTGCCTCGACCACCAGCTGCCCGTTCTGCATCGTCAGCCGGGTGAGCGCGACTGCATCGCCGGGCTCGACCTTGCCCATGCCCTGCACGATGAGTCTGTCGCCGGCGGCCAGGCCGTCACGTACGCGCCAGCGATTGTCCTCGGTGGCCCCGGCCAGGGTCACGCGTCGCTCGGCCACATGGCCTGTCTCGTCGACCACGAGGGCCGTGGGCTTGCCGGCACTGCTGCGATCGATGCCCTGCTGGGGCACGAGCAGGGCCCGGGTATCGATGCCCTGAACGAGCGAAGCCTGGACATACATGCCGGGCAGCAGATCATGATCGGGATTGGCCACGATGGCTCGCAGCATCACCGACCCGGTATCGGCATCGACGCGCGCGCTGGTGAACTGCAGACGCCCGTCGAGGACCAGATCGGCTCCTTCGGGCGAGACCTTGACCGGTGCCGCCTGGTTGTCGTCCGTGGCCAGCGCCCCCGAGTCCACGGCCTGTTTCAGGCGTAGATACTGGGCCGCCGACTGCTGGATGTCGACGAAGATCGGATTCAGCTGGGTGATGGTCGTCAGCGGCTCGGTCTGGTTCGTGGTCACCAGGGCGCCCGGGGTGACTCGCGAGGCACCGATCTGGCCATCGATGGGGGCGCGGATCCGGGTGAAATCCAGGTTGATGCGCGCGGTTCTGACCGCCGCTTTCGCGGTGGCGATATCGGCCTTGTCCTGGGCCAGGGTGGCCTGGGCGTTGTCGCGCTCCTGCTTGCTGATGGCATCGATTGCCGCCAGCTCGGTATAGCGCTTGGCCAGCGGTTCGTCGGACTGCAGTCGGGCCCGTGCCTGGGCCAGCTCGGCCTGGGCCTGGGCCAGCGCGGCTTCGTAGCGCGAGGACTCGATCTCGTAGAGCACGTCGCCGGCGGCCACGTTCGCCCCCTCGGTGAAACGGCGTTCCTCCACGATGCCTTGAATCTGAGGGCGCACTTCGGCCTGAATCCGGGCCCGGGTGCGCCCGGGCAGGCTCTGACGCACGATATAACGCGAGGCCTGGACCGTGATCACGCCGACGTCGGCCGGGCTTTCGGTCGCGGCCTGGGTCGTGGACGTATCGCAGCCGGCCAGGTACAGGCCGAGTACGCACGCCATGCCGATCAGCAGAGCGCGCCCGATGGAAACCCTGTGAATACTCATATGGCAGGCGAGTCTACGCGAGGCGCGCCAGGCCCCGTCATACGCCGCATCTGTCGATTGCCAAGCGGGAACGCGGGCGACTGCGGTAACATCAAGGTCTGTAATTGCCTGCCAATCTCGCGATGATCGATTCCCGTGACGGCTCGGATCAGTCCGGGTCTGCCAATACGACCGTAGATTTCGGATACGAACAAGTCGATCGCGCGGCCAAGCAGGGCCGCGTGGGTCAGGTCTTTGACTCCGTGGCTGACAACTACGACGTCATGAACGACCTGATGTCCATGGGCGTTCATCGGCTGTGGAAGCGCTTCACCATCAGCCTGGCCGCGCTGCGCCCCGGCGACAGGGTGCTTGATCTGGCCAGCGGCACGGGGGATCTGGCTGCCGGCTTTGCCAGGAAGGTCGGGCCGACGGGCCGCGTGCTGATGTCGGACATCAACGCCGCCATGCTGGCCAACGGGCGCAATCGCATGATCGATCGGGGCATTGTTTCCAATATCGATTATTGCCTGGCCAACGCCGAGCAGTTGCCCTTCGCCGACGATTCGTTTGATGCCGTGACCATCGCCTTCGGGTTGCGCAACGTCACCGACAAGGACGCCGCCCTGGCCGAGATGATGCGCGTGACGCGCCCGGGCGGCCGCACGATCGTGCTCGAGTTCTCCAAGCCGGCCGTGCCGGGGCTGGGCCCGATCTATGACCGCTACTCGTTCTCGGTGCTGCCGTGGCTGGGCAAGAACGTGGCTCGCGACGAGGACAGTTATCGCTATCTGGCCGAGTCGATCCGGATGCACCCCGACCAGGAAACGCTCAAGGACATGATGACCAACGCCGGCTTCGTACGCTGTGGCTATCACAACCTGACCGGCGGCATCGTGGCCGTGCATCGTGGGTACGCACCGTGAGTCCGGCCCACGAACGCCAGCATTTCGCCAGCCTGCCCGGGCCCGCCCGCGGGGCCGCCGAAATCGCGCTGAACCAGTATCTGGGCGCCGATGAAGCCGCGCTGGCGCGGGCCGCGGCGCTGGCCGGGCGCTCGTTGTCGATCGGCCTGACCGACCTGGGGCTTTCGATCACGTTCGTCGCCGAGACACACGGCGTTCAGATCGTGGATGCCCCCGCCGGCGAGCCGGATGTCTATCTGGCCGGGCGCTCGCGTGATTTCGCGCGGGTGTTCTTCACGGCCGGCTCGGAATCGATCATGGGCGCGGGTCTGCGCATCGAGGGCGACATCGGGATCGCCCAGCAGTTCGCCGATCTGTTTGCGCGGGTGGATTTCAATATCGGCGATCTGCTGGATGCGCGCTTCGGCCCCGTGGCCGGGCATCTGCTCGAGCGCGGGTTCAATACCGCCTCGGGCCTGTTCGCTCGGTTTCGTGCCGAGTTCCCGAGCCAGGCGGCTGAATACCTGCGTGAAGAAACCCGCGACGTGGTGGGTGCGTATGAGCATGAGCGCCTGGCCGACGAGGTGGTCTCGCTTCGTGATGACATCGAGCGTGCCGCGGCCCGGCTCAAGCGTGCAGAAAGGAACCGTTGATGGCCTTGAAATCGGTGGATCGCACCCGTCGTCTGTTTGAAATACTGGCCACCGTGCGCCGCTACGGTCTGGGCGAGCTGGCCGGTGATGCCGCCCCCCGCTGGCTGGTGGGCGCCAGCAAAGACCACGATGCCCCGGTGGCCGAGCGCCTGCGCCTGGCTCTGGAAGAGCTGGGGCCGGTATTCATCAAGTTCGGCCAGATGCTCTCGACCCGTCGTGATCTCTTGCCGCCGGGCATGGCCGAAGAGCTCTCGCGCCTGCAGGACGATGTGCCGCCCTTCAAGGGCGCCAGGGCCCGCGAGCTGATCGAGGCAGCCTATGGCCACTCGCTCGATAAGTTCTTCGCCGAGTTCGACGAAGAACCGATGGCCGCGGCCTCGATCGCCCAGGTGCATGCCGCACGTCTGCATGCCACCGGCGACGAGACCGAGGGCGCAGAAGTGGTCGTCAAGGTCTTGCGCCCGGATGTGCACGAGCGCGTGGTGCGCGATGTGGCCGTCATGTACTGGCTGGCCGGGCTGGCGGCGCGCTTCCACCCCGAGGCCGAGCGGCTGCGTCCGGTCGAGATCGTGGCCGAGTACGACCGCATCATCTCCGACGAACTGAATCTGTTGCGCGAAGGGGCCAATGCCAGTCAGCTGGGGCGCAACTGGGCCGGCTCGGATCTGATCGTGCACCCCACGATCTATTTCGACTACAGCACCGAGAACGTGCTGGTCATGGAGCACATGCACGGCACGCCCATCGACGACGTCGACACGCTGGTCACCGCCGGGGCGGATTTCAAGGCGCTGGCCGAGCGCGGCGTGGAGATCTTCTTCAAGCAGGTCTTTCGCGACAATTTCTTCCATGCCGACATGCACCCGGGCAATATCCAGGTGCAGCTCGACAACCCACAGCGCCCGCGCTATATCGGCTTGGATTTCGGCATCGTGGGCTCGCTCACGCCGCAGGATCAGCGCTATCTGGCCGAGAACTTCCTGGCGTTCTTCAACCAGGACTATCGCAGGATCGCCGAATTGCACGTGGAGTCGGGCTGGATGCCGGCCGATACCTCGATCGAGGATTTCGAGGGCGCGATCCGCACGGTCTCCGAGCCGATCATGAACAAGCCGCTGGCCGAGATCTCGTTCGGGCTGTTTCTGCTGCGGTTGTTCAAGATCGCTCGTCGATACAACTATCAGGTCCAGCCACAGCTGGTGCTGCTGCAGAAGACCGTGCTCAACGTGGAAGGCCTGGGGCGGGATCTCTACCCGCAGCTGGATCTGTGGGCCACGGCCAAGCCGATTCTCGAAGGCTGGATGCGCAACCGGGCCGACCCGAGACGGGCGGCCGAGCGCATGCGCAACCAGCTGCCGGAAATCATGGATGCGTTGCCCACGCTTGCCCCCAAACTGATCGCCTATGCGCGCGACGGCGAAACGCCGGGTAGCCGTCGCCTGACCCAGTCGCTGACCGATATCAAGCACGAGCTGACCTCGGCCCGCCGTGCCATGCGCTGGACGCTGGTCGGTACCGGGCTGGTCGTGGCCTCGGCCCTGGTGTTCGTCTACCCGCCGATGCCGCACTGGGTCTCGATTGTCGGCGGCGTGGCCGGCCTGGCGGCCTGGGTGCGGGCCTGGCGGGGCTCGGCCAGGCATTGATCGGCGCGAGACGCGCCGGGGCGAGTGTGTCGATGCGTGTCGAGCGTCCCTCGCCGCGGGTCACGATTGCGCAGGTCGTGGCCGGGCTGTCCCCGGGGGCGATCGACGGTCGGTGCGCGCTCACGCGCATCGACGCCAGCCACGCGGAGACTGCCTATGACCTGCATCGACAGGCCATGGCGCCCAGTGCGGATGGGCCCTGGGATGAAAGCGAGCGTCGTGGCGATTTCAACCAGCTTCTGGCCCGCGTGCCGAGTTTTTTCATCGAGATTGACGACACGATCTCGGGTTATCTACAGGTCTTGCCCCGCCGCGAGATCCTGCATGTGGTCAATATCGGCCTGGCGGTGGCATGTCGGGGCCAGGGCCACGGCACCACGCTCATGCGCTGGCTCCAGGCCGAGGCCTGCGTGCGGGCCTGCGGGCTGCATTTGAAGACTTATCGCACCAACCCGCGAGCGCTCGTGTTCTATCGCCGCTGCGGGTTCATCCAAAGCCACCGCGATGCGCGTCACTGGTGGCTCGATTGGTGGCCGGCCGGCGGCGGGCCCACGGTTCAACCGCGGCGCAAATGATGCCAGCGCCGTCGTGCGTCCTGCCGGGGGGCATCGGCGGCCGAGTCGGTGTCGGCAGGCGTCTCGGCCTCGTCGTCCTGCGGGCGCAGGGTGTAGAGCCCACGCAGCAGAACGAGCGCTTCGTAGAGGCCATAGTCCTGTTCGACCAGACTCTGCTCGGTGTCGGCCTCGGCTGATACGGCCGACGGCTGGGCGGGTTGGCTGCCGGAGAGGGGGGCATCGGCGGGTTCGTCGTCTGCTGGAGCGGCGGTGTCGTCGCTGCCCTGTGCGGTCTCCGGGGCCAGCGTGGCCGCAGCCGGGGCGGTCTTGCTGCCGGCGGCCCCGGTGTTGGCCAGTGCGCCGGGCAGATCGGCCTCGCTGTAGCCGAAACCGGCGCTGCGTTCGGTCGGCGTGATCCGGACCGCGGCCAACGCGATATCCGGGGTGATGCCCTCGGCCTGGATCGAGCGCCCGCTGGGGGTGTAGTAGCGCGCAGTGGTGAGTTTGAGCGCCGACCCATCGTTCAGGGGCAGCACGGTCTGCACCGAGCCCTTGCCGAAGGTATCCCGGCCCATGACCACGGCGCGGCGATCATCCTGCAGCGCGCCGGCCACGATCTCGGCGGCCGAGGCCGTACCCTGGTTGACCAGCACCACGATCGGGGCAGCGTTCAGCACATCGCCCGGTGTGGCCTTGAAGACATGCTTGGCCTGCGCGGCCCGCCCGCGGATGGTCACGATCGTGCCGTTCTCCAGAAACAGATCCGAGACATCGACCGCCGCGGTCAGAATACCGCCGGGGTTGTTGCGCAGATCCAGCACGACGCCGCGCAGAGCGCCCTCGGTGTCCTGTTTGAGCTGGTCGATCGCTTTTTCGAGATGGTCGCCGGTGTCCTCGGCGAACTGGGTGATGCGCAGATAGCCATAGTGCTCGCCCAGCACGCGCGAGTTCACGCTGGCGACCTCGATATCGGCCCGTTCCAGTTCCAGAGTCATCGGTTTGTCCTGGCCGTCGCGCAGGATCGTGAGCGAGATCTTGCTGCCGGCATCGCCGCGCATGGCCTTGATGGCCTCGGGCATGGTCAGGCCCTTGACCGGCTGCCCGTCGATCTCGACGATCATGTCGCCCGGCTGAATGCCGGCACGCGCGGCCGGCGTCTTGTCGATGGGCGAGACCACCTGCAGATAGCCCGACTCCATCTGGACCTTGACCCCCAGGCCGCCGAACTGGCCGGAGGTGGCTGCCTTGAGCGCGTCGTATTCGTCGGGGTCGAGATAGGCCGAGTGCGGATCCAGGCGCGAGACCATGCCGTGGATGGCGTTGTTCAGCAGGGTTTCGTCATCCACGGGCTCGATGTAACCGGCCTCGATCTGATTGATCAGCGCGGTGAACTTGCGAAGGGTTTTCAGTGGCAGGGTCGGCGCGGCCGTTTCGTCGGTCCCGTCGTTGGCGGCGTCATCCGCCGGCTTGGCTGGCCCAGCGGCCTGCCGCGCCTTCTTGTCAGCGGGTTGGCCGGTGGCCGTGTCGTCGGCCGTTTGGGGCTGCGCCACAGCGGGCAGGCCGGAAAACAGACAGGCGATGAGCAGCCCGAGCGAGGCGCTTTGGCGGATGGTCATGTCATTGATCTCGAGTCGGGCCGTACGGACGCGAAGTGCCGGTCGGCGATCGTCTTGAAGGCGATCGAAGATAGCATCAACCGGTCAGCCAGCGCCGTGGGTTGACCGGCGTTTCGCCGCGCCGGATCTCGAAATAGATGCCGCTGGTGTCGTGGCCCCCGCTATGGCCGGCCGTAGCGATCGGCTGGCCGGCCTGAACCGCGTCGCCGACGTCCACGTAGCTGGCTGCGGCATGGCCGTAGAGCGAGTAGTAGTGTGCGCCGTGGTCGACGATCACGATCAGCCCATAGCCTTTCATGTAACCGACATAGACCACGCGCCCGCTGGCCACTGCCGAGACCGGTGTGCCCTGACTGGCTGCAAACCATTGGCCCTGCCAGCGCAGCGGGCCGCCGTTCTTGAGCTGGCCGAAAGCTGCCAGCGTGCGCCCGTCGACCGGCGGCCGCATGCGCCCCTTGAGCGAGGCGAAACTGGCCCCGCGCGGGGTCTCGGGCAGGTCGGCCAGCTGTGTCTGTACCGATTGCAGCAGGCGCTCGAGATCCTTGGCCTGGTCGCGCATATCGGACAAGGAACTGCGTTTTTGCGACAGCGATCGATCGAGTGCGGCCAGGGTCTGTTGCTGCGCGGCCTGGCTTTCCTTCAGACGGGCCAGGGTGGCCGTGCGTGTGCTGCGCTGCTCGGCCAGTTCGTTCTGCTCGGCCTCCAGCGACTGCTGGCGCGCGGCCAGGCGGGCCAGAATCGTCTTGAGCTCATCGATCCGCTGGCCCTGGGCGTCGGCGAAGTAGCGATAGTATTCCAGCATCCGGCCCAGCCGCTCGGGCGACTCGCCCGATAACAACAGCCGCATGCGGCTGATACGCCCGGTCTCGTAGGCCGCGCGCACCTGGGCCCGAAGCGCGGCGAGCTCGTCGGTCAGGCGTGCACGTTCGGCGTCGCGTTGCCTGGTGAGCTTGTCGATACGCTCTTTCTGGGTGGCGATACGTGCATCCAGTGTGTCCAGGCGTTTGCGCGTCGCGCTGATCTGCTGCTGGGCCTGGGCCAGGCTGTCGGACAACGAGCTGCGTTGGCTCGAATCCGATGCGATCTTGTCGCGCACGGCCTCGATGCGATGGCGCAGAGTCGACAGTTCTTTCCGGGCCGCGGCCCCTTCGTCGGCGGCCAACGCGGGCTGGGCCGTCGCGCAGGCAGCCGCCACGAGCAGGCAGGTCGTATGGGTGGCGATCGATCGCATGCCCGCGATTGTATGACAGCTTGCGTGGGCCGCGGCATGTACAAGACAGGCGATTGGGTCTCGCGGGTATGCAATAATCGCGCACCGAGAATCACCCGGCATCGGATCCGGGCGGTTCTCGGGTCGTTTCAATTGCCGTGCCGGGCCGTCTTCTATGGAACAGCTGTTCGAATTCATCGCCGCTCACCCGCTGCTCTGGGCCGCCCTGGCGGTGATCGTGGTCGCCTTCATTGCCAACGAGGTCTGGCGCGGGGCCACCGGGCGCGGCCCGGTCGCCCCCGACGAGGCGATCCGTCTGATGAACAGCGAGGATGCGGTTGTGGTCGATACCCGATCCAAGGCCGATTACAAGAAAAGCCATATCATCAACGCACGCCACGTACCGCTGTCGGGCATCGAATCACGCGCGGGCGAGATCACGAAAGACACAAGCAAGCCCGTCGTGGTCTACGATGCAGCCGGAACCCAGGCGCCCAGCGCCGTGACCAAGCTCAAGGCGAAGGGCTATGAGCGGGTCTATGCCCTGAAGGGCGGGTTCAACGGCTGGCAGGCCGATGGCCGGCCGGTTACGCGCAAGTAATTTTCCAAGGAGCAATCATGGCCGAAGAGGGCAACGCCGAGCAGCCGCAGAAACAGGTCGGCCTGCAGAAGATCTATGTTCGCGACGCCTCGATCGAGGTGCCGGACGGCCCGCGTGTGTTCACCGTGGCCTACAATCCCGAGGTCAACGTGGATCTGAACACCCAGATCCAGAATCTCTCGGAAGAGACGCATCAGGTCTGTCTGACGGTCACCGTCACGGCCAAGCAGGGCGAGCGCACGGCGTATATCGTCGAAGTCCAGCAGGCCGGCGTGTTCCAGCTCGATGGCTTCGAGGAGGCCGAGCGCGACCAGATCCTGGGGGCTTATTGCCCGTCGGTGCTGTTTCCCTATATCCGTGAGGCGGTGGGCGACATGGTCCAGCGTGCCGGGTTCCCGCACTTCCTGTTGCAGCCGGTCAACTTCGACCTGCTGTATGCCCAGCACCGTGCCAATGAGGGGCAGGGGCCGAGTGATGCGAGTGCGGCCACGCACTGATCCGAGATGACGGCGTCGCTACAGTGTTTCGCGGTTCTGGGCGCGGGCTCCTGGGGCACCGCGCTGGCCGTGCAACTGGCCCGTCGCGGCCATACGGTAGCCCTCTGGGCCCGTGATAGTCAGGCGATCGCAGCGCATGAGGCTGCGCGCTGCAACACGCGCTATCTGGGCGATATCGTCTGGCCGGATACGCTGACCGGTGAGCCTGATCTGGCACGGGCCGTGGCCGGCGCCGACGATGTACTGGTCGTCGTGCCCAGTCATGCGCTGGCCGAATGCCTGGCTGCGCTGGCCCCGCATCTGGCCCCCGGCCAGCGTGTGTTGTGGGCCACGAAGGGGCTCGAGCCCGAAACCGCGCGCCTGCCGCATGAGGTTGCGCGCGCCGTATTGGGCGACACGCGGCCCATGGGCGTGCTGTCCGGGCCCAGCTTTTCAGGCGAGGTCGGGCGCGGGCTGCCCACGGCCGTGACCATCGCCTCGGAAAACGCGGCTTTTGCCGATGACATGGCCGCAGCGTTTCACGACGGCATGTTCCGGGTCTACACCGCGCGCGATGTGATCGGCGTGGGCGTGGGCGGGGCGGTCAAGAACGTATTGGCGATCGCAGTGGGCATTTCCGATGGGTTGGGCTATGGGGCCAATGCCCGTGCGCTTCTGATCACTCGGGGTTTGACCGAGATGATGCGCCTGGGCGCGGCACTGGGCGGCGCGCGTGAAACCTTCACCGGCATGGCCGGTCTGGGCGACTTGCTTTTGACCTGCACCGACGATCAATCGCGCAATCGACGCATGGGCCTGGCTCTGGCCAGCGGGCAGAGCGTGGACGCCGCCGCGCGTGAGATCGGCCAGGTGGTCGAAGGCGTGCGCGTGGCGCGCGAGGTGCATCGCATGGCCATCGCCCACGGCATCGATATGCCGATCGCGGCCCAGGCTTATGCCGTTCTGCATGAAGACGTGCCCGCCACAACCGCGGTACGCCGGCTGACCGATCGCCCCTACCGCGCCGAGGCCGAATGAGCGGGTGCCACGCATCGTGTAAACTTCCGGGTCGGTCGTAGACAGTACGCTGCCTGCGAGTGGTCGGTGTGTCTGCCCGGCCCGGGGACGTTTTCAGGGCCATCCAAAGAATACTAAGACGTTATGGCGAACTGGGTCACTTTCGGACGTTTTGTTCTGTTGTTCGGGCTGCTGGCGGTCATCTATTCGAATGATCCGACCTGGCAGTTGATCAACGCGCCGCTGACCGTGCTCATCATCGCCCTCGACGGCGTTGATGGCTGGGTGGCACGGCGCTTTGGCGAGGAAAGCCTGTTCGGCGCAACGTTTGATATCGCCATCGACCGGATCGTCGAGACCGTGCTCTGGGTGGTGCTGGCGCATCTGGGCTTCATCGGCGTGTGGATTCCGCTGTTGTTCATCATCCGCGGCAACCTGGTGGATGCGATCCGCAGCAAGGGCGCGGCCACCGGTACCGCGGCCTTCGACATGATGCAATCGCCCGTGGGGCGTTTTCTGGTGGCCGGGCGTTTCATGCGCGGCTTCTATGCGGTGCTCAAGGCGGTGACCTTCGCCTGGATTCTGCTCTGGCAGCCCTTCAACGTGGTCGCACCGGATTTCTGGGCCGCCAACGGCACCTGGCTGAGCGCGACCGGCCTGGGACTTGCCTGGGCCTCGGCGGCGATTTGTGTTGCACGGGGGTTGCCGGTCATCATCGAGTTCTGCGTCAATGCACGACCGGGTGCGACCCGGCACAAGACCTGACATGCGCCTGATCATTTTCGACATCGACGGAACGCTGGTGGCCGGCGCCTCTTCAGAGGCCCGCTTTGCGCGTTTTCTCTGGCAACAGGGCGCGCTGGGCCTGCGCCAGCTTGCAGCGTTCGCCTGGTTCACGCTGCGTTATCTGCCGCGTTTCGGCCGACACGTCATGCAGAAGAACAAGGCCTATCTGTCGGGCCACAGCGAGCGTCATATCGCCGCTCTGGCCCAGCGTTTCGTGGCCGATGTGTTGCCCGAGGTGTTGTCGCCGGCGGTCATCGAGCGGCTGCGGCATCATCAACAGGCCGGTGACCGTGTGGTGCTGCTGTCCGGGACGCCGCAGTTCATCGCTGATGCGTTGGCCGAGGCACTCGATGTGCGCGAGGCCATCGGGGCCCGCTGCTGTACCGAAAACGGCGTGTTCACCGCGGCCCCGCCGCGACGTCATCCCTATGGGCCGACCAAGATCGATGCCGCCGAGACGCTGGCCGCCCACGCAAAGCTGCCGCTGGACGAGGCCGTGGCCTTCGGGGATTCGATCAACGATGCCTATCTGTTTCGTGTCGTCGGCGAGGCCATTGCGGTCGAGCCGGATCGCCGGCTGAGCCGCGAAGCCGCCGGCGCCGGTTGGGAGATCATCACCGGCGCAGCGCCGCCGACAGCCTAATCGGCGCCGGCCGCGCCGATGAACCCGAGCTGTCGCCAGGCCTCGAAGGCGATGACGGCCACGCTATTGGCCAGGTTCAGGCTGCGATTGCCCGGCTGCATGGGCAACACGACCCGTGCCTCGGCCGTATCGCGCCGTATCTGCGGCAGGCCGCGTGTCTCGCAGCCGAACAACAAGGCGTCGTCGGCGCGATAGACGATACGGTCGTAGCGCGTCGAGCCATGCCGCGTGGCTGCCAGCACGCGTGCATCGGGGTGGGCCGTGCGCCAGGCCTCGAAATCGGCCCATTCGCGCACGCGCGCGAACTCGTGATAATCCAGCCCCGCACGGCGTAGCCGTCGATCGTCGAGTTCGAAGCCCAGCGGATGAATCAGGTGCAGTTCGGCGCCGATATTGGCAGCCAGGCGGATGATATTGCCGGTATTGGGCGGGATCTCGGGTTCGTGCAGCACGATATGCATGGCGCGGCGGTCAGGCAGGCGAAGCCACAGTCTACTAGGGGCGGTTGCTGTTCCGTGCGACTCCGCGCCCAGCGCTCTATAAAATCGACTCCGGGCGGCAAGAAAGGCGCAGCGCGCTCGGCGTGTCGCGCTGTGCCAGGGTGCCGGACCGCTGGATTGCCGACGTGTCGTTAATTTTCGGGCGCTGGTCTCCAAAGGTTGGCCCAGAATATGGCCCTGCGGCGTTGCTCGTCTTGATCGTGGCACCGCCAGCGCCGCGGCTCGCGCCTTGCCTGGCCAGATTTTGCGCGCCAGCGCGGCGCTCGTCCGAAACGGCAACTACCCCTAGCGCCTGGCAACATCGTTCGGGCGCTCGTGCTGACAGCGCCAGCAGGCCGCGAACACGCCCTCGATCGGTTCGCCGCAGCCCGGGCAGATCCAGTCACCGCTCCTGTTCAGCGTGTCGGCCTCGAACGCGGCGACGACATCCCGTGCAGCCTCGGCCGTGGCCAGTGGCACCCAGACACTGGGGTAGACGTTGGCCGGTAACTCACCGACGCCGCCCCACAGATAGGCCCGGCGTACATAGGCCTCGTGACCGTGATCGACGAGCAGGTCTTTCACGATTTCGGCGTTGATGGGGTCGGGCGCCAGATAGACCTGGCAACAGCCGGCTTCGATGCGCATGCATACCTCGATAAAGAGCCAATTGACTTGCCTTGGCGCTTTGCTACGCTGCAGAACGATGTCTTGCAAGACGTATGATCATGTCCAAATCCGATAATAATAACCGTGTGCTGGCCGTGTTCGTACTCGTGGCAATGCTCATGAGCACGCCGCTGACCGCGGCAGCACAGGATTCGCTCCGCGATACGCCTTATGCCTACGACGCACGCACACCCTCGGCGGGTGCCATGGCCTTTGATGCGGTCATCGTGCGGCCGTTGAGTCTGGCAGCCACGGTCGGCGGGCTGGGGCTGTTCGTGATTTCGCTGCCGTTCTCCGTGATCGGCGACAACGTCAACGAATCCGGCAGTCGCCTGGTCGGCGAACCCGGGCGCTATACTTTCACGCGTCCGCTCGGCGAGTTCGAGCAGGCGTACAATAGCGACGATTAGTCAGGCTCGCCCATGGCGTGCCGGCATCGACTCCTTCCGGCACGAGAGGCGGCTTCTTGGGCATCCGATTGTCTTGGCGCTTGGCAGCGCTTGTAATTGCGGCTTTTATGATGGCCCCGGATGCGGCCGCCCAGGTCACGGATCCGGCACGGGTGGCCACGCTGCAGCAGCAGGCCGCGGAGCAGCATCTGTCGCGCGACCCGGTCTGGCGGGCGCTCGTGCACTACGAGCCCAACTGGATGCGTGGCGGTGTCCACAGCGAGGTGGCGTCGCCGTGGTTCTTTCTGGCCGGTAAGCCCGGGCGCACCGATCCGGCAGCCGAACTCGCCGCGACCATCGCCGGGCTGTTCGACGCCACGCCGATCGGGCCGAGAGCGATCGCTCCCTTTTGTCTTTTCATCGCTCGGCGCAAGTTCTTGGTCGACAAGCTCGGCATCGAGGCCTCCGACCTGCCGGTCAACCAGTGCCCGACCTACGAGCGCTGGCGGGCCATGGTGGCCCCGCGCGAGGCCAGCCTGATCTTCCCGGCAGCGTTTCCCAACAGCCCCTCATCCATGTTCGGGCATACGCTGCTGCGGGTGGATTCCAATAGACGCAAGAACGCCACCGAGCTGTTGTCATATGCGGTGAACTTCGCCGCGGCCGCGCCCGAAGACAAGCGCGGGTTGGGCTTTGTCTGGAACGGGCTGACCGGCGGCTACCCCGGTGTGTTCGGTCTGTTTCCCTACTATGAAAAGGTCAAGCAGTACGCCTGGATCGAAAACCGCGATGTCTGGTCGTACGCGCTCAATCTGCGCGATGCCGAGCTCGATCGCATGGTCGATCACATATGGGAGATGGACAGTGTCCGGTTCGACTACTACTTCCTGAACAAGAACTGCTCATATCAGCTGTTGTCGTTGATTGATGTGGCTCGGCCAAGCTTGCGTCTGACCGAGCAGTACGACTGGTACGCGATCCCGTCGGACACCATTCGTTCCCTGGCAGATGTCCCCGGCCTGCTCGGGCCGGCCGATTATCGACCGTCGATGGAGGCGATCCTGCGTTCGGAAACCGCGCAGCTCTCCGATAACGAGCAACGGTTGGCCCGCGAGATCGCCCATGGCGAACGTGCCCCGGACAATGCCGAGGTGGCCGCGCTGGACACGACACGCCAGGCGGCCGTGCTGGAGGTGGCCTATGACGCGCTGCATTATCAAACGGCCAGCGAAGAAATCGAAGCCGGGATGAACACGGCCGAGGCAAAGGCCTATGCCAACGAGATACTGGCCCGGCGGGCCGCGCTCGGTGGGCGATCGCCGTTCGCGCCGGTCACGCCTCCGGCCCGCTCGCCGGACACCGGGCATCGATCGCTGCGGGTCAATGCCTCCACGGTCTATGCCGATGACAACACCAGCCTGGCGTTTCGGATTCGTCCGGCCTATCACGATCTGCTGGATGATCCGGGCGGCTACACCCGCGGCCAGGCGATCGATTTCGCGGATCTGGGTTTTGCCATCGACCCGGACGACGGCGATATAGCGATCACCGATTTCACGTTGCTCTCGATCACGTCGCTTTCGCCGCGGGATGCCTGGTTTCAGCCGGTCTCGTTCACCGTCGAGACCGGCGCGCGCCGGCGGCCCTCGGGGCGTGTGTTTACCGATGCGCCTGATGATCTGGGCTTTTTCCTGCAGGGCGGGCCGGGGCTGGCCTGGGGCCAGGGCGGCGATCTGATCGCGTACGTGTTCGGCCAGGTATCGATCGATGCCAATCCGGGGCTGCAGCCCGGTTATGCGCTGGGCGCGGGGCCGTCCGGCGGTCTGCTGTATTACCCCGCGCCGGGCGTGCAGGTGCGTCTGGATACGGGGCTGATACCTTATGCCGCCGGGGCCGATGGCCATTACGGCTGGGCACGGCTGGATACCCAGGTGCCGCTGATCGAGGATTTCGCCCTGCGTTCGGGGGTCGAATACGAGAGCACGCGGTACAACGATGGCCTGCGGTTCGATGTCGGCCTGCAGGCTTATTTCTAGCCGTGGCGGGCGTGATCGACGACATCGGCTGGCTGGACGGCGTACGGCACATCCCTTCGCCGAATCACGATGCGCGCCCGGCGGGCACATCGGTGGACGCGCTTGTCATCCACGGCATGACCGTGCCGCCGGGCCATTTCGGTCATGATCATATTGCCGCTCTCTTTACCAATTGCCTGGCCCCGGCAACCCATCCGGTGTTCGCCGAACTAACCGGTCTGCGCGTTTCGGCCCATGCCGTGATCGAGCGCACGGGACGAATCACACAGTACGTAGGCTTTGATGCGCGGGCCTGGCATGCCGGGGCCTCGTGCCTGGCCGGGCGCGAGCGTGTCAACGATTTCGCGGTCGGCATCGAGCTGGAAGGCACGGACGACTGTGCCTACAGCCCCTGGCAGTATCGCGCGCTGGTCTGGCTCATCGGCGTGCTGCAGGCGCGCTATCCGGCGATCACCGCCGAGCGTATCGTCGGCCATGCGGATATCGCCCCGGGGCGCAAGACCGATCCCGGCCGGGCCTTCGACTGGGCGGGCCTGCACGGCGCCATGGCTCGACGTTAGCGGGCTGGCTGGGCGTGGCGGCGGGGCTTATCATGCGGCCTGATCATCGACGCAAGGACCAGCCCGTGAGCGAGGAATACAGCCGTTATCTGGACGTGGCCATTCGAGCGGCCAAGGCCGCCGAAGACGTTATCGCCCGATATTACCGCACCGATATCGATGTGACCCGCAAGGCCGATGCCTCGCCGGTCACGGTGGCCGATATCGAGTGCGAGCAGGTGATCAAGCAGATCCTGGGTGAGGCGTTCCCCGAGCACGGCTTCTACGGCGAGGAGCTGGGGCGCGAATCCATCGATGCCGATTATGTCTGGCTGATTGATCCGATCGACGGCACCAAGAGCTTCGTGCGTGGCTATCCCATGTTCTCGACCCAGATCGCGCTCATGCACAAGGGCGAGCTGGTCGTGGGCGTATCCAACGCGCCGATGTACAACGGCGGCGAACTGATGGCCGCGGCCAAGGGGGCGGGTGCGACGATGCAGGGCCAGCCCGTCGCTGTCAGCGGTATCGAGGCGATCAGCGAGGCCAGCCTGTCACTGGGCAATATCGGGGCGCTGGGCGCCTCGCCGGCCTGGGGCGATATCGGCCGGCTCGTGGGGGACGTGCACCGGATTCGTGGCTACGGCGATTTTCTGCATTATCACCTGCTGGCCAGCGGCGCGATCGACATGGTGATCGAGTCCGATCTGAATATCCTGGATATCGCGGCACTGGCGGTGATCATTCGCGAGGCCGGGGGCGATGTGACCACGTTGGACGGCAGCCCGCTGGATCTGGAATCCCGCACGCTTCTGGCCACCAATGCCCGGCTGCGCGCGCCCGTCAATGCCTATCTCACCGGCTGGAACGATAGGCGAGACGGCCCGCAGGCCTAGCCGGTCAGACCAGCGCCGGCGGCTCGGCCGCCCGGAACGAGACGATCGACCAGCCTTCGGCACGGGCCCGCGCGGCCAGGCGCTCGTCCGGGTCGACGGCCACGGGGCGATCGGCCCATTCCAGCAGCGGAATATCGTTGTGGGAGTCCGAGTAGAACGTCACGCCGTCGATCGCCGGGCCGGTGTGCTCGGCCAGAAATGCTTTTGCGCGCTCGATCTTGCCGGTCTGAAACGACGGCACGCCGGCGATATTGCCGGTATAGCGCCCGTCGATACGCTCGGGTTCGACCGCGATCAGGTGGTCCACCTCCAGCAGGTCGGCGATCGGCGCCGTGATGAAGGCGTTGGTCGCGGTGATGATTGCGATCAGATCGCCGCGCTGGCGGTGATAGGCCAGCACGCCGCGTGCATGAGGCGCGACATGGGGGGCGATGCGCTCGGTAATGAAGCGCTCCCGCAAGCCGGCCATCGTTTCGTGGCCGTGGGCCATCAGCGGGGCCAGAGCAAAGCGTTGATATTCATGGATATCCAGAACGCCTTCGCTGTACTGCCCGGCAAAGCGCTCGTTGGCCGCGGCATAGTCGGCGGCCTCCACCCAGCCGGTATCGACCAGGAAACGATTCCATTCGTAGTCGCTGTCGGTGGCCAGCAATGTCTGATCGAGATCGAAAAAAGTCAGATGCACGAAGTGTCCAGCGCTTGATGAGATGACGACAGGCATCTTCGCGCGAATTCAGTGCAGGCGAAACCATGCAGGTGGCCCGATCATATGCAGACGGGCGCGGGCACGTGCTGGCCCGGCAGAGCCACGGCCGGCGGCCGCCGCTGACTGATGGGGCAAAACCTGTTTTTTGTTTCTTGCCGATTTATGAAAGAATCAAATCAGTATTTTTACCGAAGGTATCAACGTGATCGATGCACAAGGATACCGCGCCAATGTCGGCATCATCCTGAGCAATCCTTCAGGCCAGGTATTCTGGGCCAAGCGTATCGGACAGCAATCCTGGCAGTTTCCCCAGGGGGGCATCCGTCGCGGCGAGCACCCCAAGGCAGCACTCTATCGAGAGCTGGAAGAGGAAGTCGGTCTGCGTCCGGAGCATGTCGAAATCATAGGCAGCACGCGTAACTGGCTGCGTTACCGGCTGCCCAAGCGGTATATCCGTCGCCACAGTCAGCCGTTGTGCATCGGCCAGAAACAGAAGTGGTTCATGTTGCAGCTCGTCGCCGACGAATCCTGTGTGCGTTTCGATGCCTCGGCCAAGCCCGAGTTCGACGGGTATCGCTGGGTCGATTACTGGCATCCGATCAGCGAAGTCGTTTTCTTCAAGCGTCATGTGTATCGCCGTGCGCTGGACGAGCTGGCAACGTGCCTGGCGGAGACGCTCACCTAAGCCGATACGGACAGTGACCAATGACCGCATGAAGCGAAGCTGACACAACGGTAGTTGACAATCATTCGCATTCAGAGTGTACTGCCGTCGGAGGTCAGCTTATGTATGTCTGTATCTGTAACGCGGTCACGGACTGCCAGATTCGCAAAGCCTACTGCGACGGCGCATGCAGCATGCGCGCGCTGCGCGAAAAACTGGGGGTGGCCGGCTGTTGTGGCCGCTGTGCGCCCTGTGCAAAGGATGTCCTGGCGCAGTGTCGCCAAGAAAACGCGCGCCAGGAGCAGGCCGGGCGGCGTGTGCCCGTGACCCGCGATGACGCGCTGGGCGAGCCGGTGGCTGTCGTCGGCTAGCCGGCCTGATTGTTGTCCGTGTCGGGCTCGGCTAATCTGGGCGGGAATCCGCCGGCCGAACAGGATATTTTATGAAAGGCGACGCTACCGTCATCAAGCATCTGCAGGAAGCACTCAAGCTGGAGCTGACCGCGATCAACCAGTATTTCCTGCACGCCCGTATCTACGAGGACATGGGCTTTTTCGAACTCGGCAAGCACGAGTACAACGAATCGATCGAGGAGATGCAGCACGCCGATCGATTCATCCAGCGTATTCTGTTTCTGGATGCCCTGCCCAATCTGCAGGATCTGGGCCGGCTGCGTATCGGCGAGAATCCCAAGGAAATGCTCGAGTGTGATCTCGCCGCGGAATACGAAGGCCACGCGCACTACAAGGCCGCGGTCAAGGTCTGTGAAGAGGCCGGCGACTACGGCACGCGTGATCTGTTCGTCGAGATTCTGTCCGACGAAGAAGAGCATATCGACTACATCGAAACCCAGCTTGGCCTGATGGAATCGATGGGCGAGCACAACTATCTGCAGTCGCAGACCGGTGCCGATATCAACCAGATTCCGGAAACCGGCAACCCCGAGAAATGACCGGGCCTGTCAGACGATAATCCGGGATAAAAAAGCCCGTCGCCTGTTGCCAGGCGACGGGCTTTTTTTCAGGCGCGGCGGTCAATCAGAACGGTTTGACGATCGCCAGCACCACGATGGCCACGAGAAAGAACGTGGGCACTTCGTTCATCAGGCGGAAATAGCCGGCCGAGCCGCTGGCCCGGTCTTCGCGGAATTTCTTGACCTGGGCCTGGCACCAGCCGTGAAAGCCCAGCAACAGCACCACGAGCAGGATCTTGGCGTGTATCCAGCCGGTGTTCATGAACCAGCCCCAGCCCAGCATGCCGATCAGCCAGATGCCGAAGACGATGGTGGCCACGGCCGCGATCGACATCAGGATCGAGAGCCGTTTCTCCATGATCTTGAAGCGCTCGCGCCCCACGGTGTCGGTGGC
>PBAO01000065.1 GCA_002715985.1 Lysobacterales bacterium
ACGCACAGCCTGCGTAGTCAGGAGTTTTCTAATGGAAACAATCAATCGTTTGGAATCGGAAGTTCGCGGCTATGTCCGTTCGTTTCCGAAAGTCTTTTCCACCGGTAAGGCCAACTGGATGACTGCCGAAGACGGCACCCAGTATCTGGATTTCTTCTCCGGCGCCGGGGCCATCAATTACGGTCACAACGATGACGTGATGAAGAAGGCGCTGCTGGACTATATCGAGTCCGACGGCGTGACCCACGGTCTGGACATGGCCACCGATGCTAAGATCCGTTTTCTCGAGACGTTCGAAAACGTGATCATGAAGCCGCGCGGCATGGATTATAAGATCCAGTTCCCCGGGCCGACCGGCACCAACGCCGTGGAAGCTGCGCTCAAGATTGCGCGCAAGGTCAAGAAACGTGACCGCGTGTTGTTCTTCACCAATGCCTATCACGGGATGACCCTCGGGGCGCTGGCCGTGACCGGCAATGCGTCCAAGCGTGCCGGCGCCGGCGTGTGCCTGTGTCATTCCTCGCCGGTTCCGTTCTCGGGGTATTTCGGCCCGGATCGCGATACCGCCGACGACCTGCGCATGCTGCTCGAAAACAGCTCTTCGGGCTATGAAAAACCGGCGGCGATCATTGTCGAAACGGTTCAGGGCGAGGGCGGTATCAACGTCGCCGACTTCGACTGGTTGAAGAAGATCGAAACCTTGTGTCGTGATCACGACATGCTGTTGATCGTCGACGACATTCAGGCCGGTGTCGGGCGTACGGGCCCGTTCTTCTCCTTCGAGCCGGCCGGTATCTCGCCGGATATCATCACGGTATCCAAGAGCCTGTCGGGCTACGGCACGCCGCTTGCGATCACCATGATCAAGCCGGAATACGATATCTGGGAGCCGGGTGAGCACAACGGAACGTTCCGTGGCTTCAACCATGCCTTCGTCACGGCGATCGCCGCGCTCGAGCATTACTGGAAAGACGACAAGCTCGAGAAAGACGTGCTGCGCATGGGCGATCGCATCAAGGAGCGCCTGGACGGCATCATTTCGCAGACCGGCTTCAAGGCCGAAGTGCGTGGCCGCGGCTTCTTTATCGGCATCGACTGCGAGCAGCACGAGCTGGCCGACGAAATCGCCGCCGAGTGCTTCAAGCATCACCTGATTCTCGAGACCGCCGGGGCTGACGATAACGTGATCAAGGTGATGCCGCCGTTGATCAGCCCGGACGACGACATCGAGAAAGGCTTGGACACGCTCGAACAGGCGATTCATACCGTGCTCGACAAGCACGGCCTGCTGTCCAGCGCGGCCTGATCGTCGAGCGATGAAAATAAACCCGGCGCCGTGGCCCCGCGTCATGTCGCCGGGTGTACGATGCACAAGAGCCTGTTGTCGTTTCGCACGAGACCGCGCCACGGACTGTCTTGCCGAAAAACAGTCCTTGTCCCGAAGAGTCGGCCTCGAGTCGCCACAAGCAGCGTAGAGAGTCCTGATCGTGGCACGCCACGACCGGCGACTTGCTTGAGGCGATTCGAGGATACCGACGCGGCGCTCGTACGAAACGGCAACAGGCCCCAGAACAACACCTCAAAGAGGACTGCTTATGAAAATCATCAAGACCGAAGACCTGCGCGGCACCGATCGTGAAGTCGTCAGCCCCGACGGTTGGACAAGTGTTCGTTGGCTGCTGGCCAAGGACGGCATGGGCTTTTCGTTTCACGAAACGACCTTCCCGCCGGGTCTCGAGTTCGACATGTGGTACAAGCACCACTTCGAGGCCGTGTTCTGTTATCAGGGCGAAGGCACCATTTTGAACCGGGATACGAACGAAGAGTTCGAGATCAAGCCGGGCACGGTCTACGCGCTGGACAACCACGACAAGCACACGTTGAAAGCCAAGACCGAAATGAAACTGGTCTGTGCCTTCAACCCGCCGGTTACCGGCCGCGAGATCCACGATGAAGACGGCGCCTACGTGCCGCCGAATGACTGATCAAACGCTTTAGCCAGCGGATCAGACAAAGGCCCCGGTCGTTGATCGGGGCCTTTCTTTTTGTTTTTCGCAAATGAACGCTAACTCGCGCGAGTAAGAGAAAGCCAATCCGCCGAGGGACGCAGATTGAAGACCTATATTCCGAGGCTGGCAAAGGCTTAAGCGTTTAACTGCTACGACAACCCGGCCCGATGGGTCATCTTTTCTTATCGACGTCCATCGGCGGATAAATGCCTGTATTCATTCGCGGACGACTAAAGGCTAGGCCATCAGACCGCCGATGATGGCGCCGGCGATCAACGGAATGAGCTGGATGGCAATGACCAGAAACAGGCTGATCGAGGCGATGACGCCGATGATCGGCAGGCCGGTCAGGGCGGTGCCGGCGCCCAGTAGAATCAGGCAGAGGATGACGGTGGGCAGGATCGCTGCCCAGATCCCCCGACCGATGCTGCCGGCGGTGCGCCCGCCGACGAAACCGGCCAGCAGCGGCCCGGCCACGGGCAGCCAGAACAGAACCAGCGATATGACGACCATCCAGACGACCGCGAGAGATATACTGCCTTTCTGCATGTAGATGCTGCCTTATCAAGCCGGACATGGACGTAGCCCGCCGCAATGCGGACAATGCGCGCCATTATCGCATTGATTGACAACCGGCAGGTCGCGCCATGAACCCGTACAAGCTCGACGATTACGAACGTCCTACGCTCGTGCCGCCCGAGCCCGGCACCAAATTACTCATGCATTCGTGCTGTGCCCCGTGCGCGGGCGAGGTGCTGGCCGCGGTCAAGGCCTCGGGCATCGATGTGACGGTGTACTTCTATAATCCGAACATCCATCCCCAGGCCGAGTACGAGATGCGCAAGGCCGAGGATACGCGCTACTGCGAAGAGCTGGGCATTCCGCATATAGACGGCGATTACGATACCGACAACTGGTTCGATCGTATTCGGGGCCTGGAGGATGCGCCCGAGCGTGGTCGGCGCTGTACCGTGTGCTTCGATATGCGCTTTGAGCGCACTGCGCTCTTCGCCGCCGAGAACGGCTACCACATGATTTCTTCGACGCTGGGTATCTCGCGCTGGAAGAACATGGAACAGATCAACGAAGCCGGCGTGCGCGCGACCTCGCGTTATCCCGAAGTGACCTACTGGACGCTCAACTGGCGCAAGAAGGGCGGGGCCGCGCGCATGATCGAGATCGCCAAGCGCGAGTCGTTCTATCAGCAGGAATACTGCGGCTGTGTCTACAGCCTGCGCGACACCAATCGCCACCGTCAGGAAATGGGCCGCGAGCGGATCCAGAAAGGCATCAAGTTCTACGGCCGCGACGCCGTTAAATCGCCTCTACCGACCGCTGATGCCCGTGGCGAATACCCGTGGCTCAAGCGCGACTAGGTCGGGCACTGTCCGCAAATGAACGCACATGAGCACACATTGGTACAGGCATTCATCCGCCCCTGAACACCGATGGCCGCAGAGGAACAGGACTGTCAGCGGATGAGCCGTTAGCTGATCAGGCTCGCCGGCGCTTCGAATTGCCTGTGCACAATCTGTCTTCCAAGCGGCGGCCACCGGCGGATGGCCTTTCTTTCATGGGCGCTGATTCGCGGACTATCTTAAAAGACGCGCTCGCCGGCCTGATCAATAAGCGAACTCGTGAAAGACCGGGTCCACGGACTGATTCCAGCGGCCATGGTAGAGCGATAGCAGCTGCTCGGCCGGGGTGATGCCGGTTTCGGCGATCTCGGCCAGCTGGTCCAGGTACATCGCCTCGTCGCGATCCTGGCCGTCGAGATAGGCACGGCGCGCCAGTCCACGCTGGGCGATGGCCACGGCTTCGCGAGCGATATCGCCCATCGTGCCCCCGCGAAACGGCATGGCCAGGCCGTGAATCGGGGCCTGGTCGCGCAGATGGTTTCGTTCCATCGGCGTGAAGTCGGCGACCAAAGCCCAGGCCTCGTCCAGTGCGGTGCTGTCGTAACACAGGCCGGCCCAGAGCGCGGGCAGGGCGCACAGGCGACGCCACGGGCCACCGTCGGCCCCGCGCATCTCCATGAAACGCTTCAGGCGCACTTCCGGAAACAGCGTGGTCAGATGATCGTCCCAGTCGCTCATGACCGGGCGCTCGCCGGGCAATGCGGGGAGTTTGCCGGCCATGAAGTCTCGAAACGACTGGCCGGCGGCATCGATGTAATGGCCGTCGCGGTAGACGAAATACATCGGCACATCGAGGGCGAAGTCCTTGTAGCGCTCGAAGCCCATTTCGTCCTCAAACACCCAGTCGAGCATGCCGCAACGATCGGGGTCGGTATCGGTCCAGATCTGGCTGCGATACGAGACGAAGCCGTTGGGCTTGCCCTCGGTGAACGGCGAATTGGCGAACAGCGCGGTCGCGATCGGTTGAAGAGCCAGGCCGACCCGGAACTTCTTGATCATGTCGGCTTCCGACCCGTAGTCGATGTTCACCTGCACGGTCGATGTGCGCAGCATCATGTCCAGGCCCAGGTTGCCGACCTTGGGCATGTAGTTGCCCATGATCTCGTAGCGTTCCTTGGGCATCCACGGCGATTCGGCGCGCGACCACTTTGGCTGAAAGCCCAGGCCGATCAGGCCGACGTTCATGTCTGCGGCCACTTCCTTGACCTGGCGCAGATGGGTGTGGATCTCGTCACAGGTCTCGTGGATGGTGTAGAGCGGCGCGCCCGCCAGTTCGAGCTGGCCGCCCGGTTCCAGCGTGATATGGCAGTCGCCCAGTTCCAGGGCCACGGTGCGACCGTTTTCCTGCATCGGCGTCCAGCCAAAGCGGGTCAGCTTTTCGAGAAAGGCCGAGATGCTCTGGTCGCCCTCGTAGGGCAGCGGGCGCAGTGTTTCGCGATCGAATACGAATTTTTCGTGCTCGGTCCCCAGGCGCCAGCGACTGGGCGGCTTGCAGGCGTTCTCGAAATATTCGACGAGTTGGCGTTCGTCGGTGATCGACGCGCCACCGGATTGCGAAGGAGCGGACATGTGGTCTCCGAAAAGCAGCCGGGCAAGAACGGCCCTGCCGCAACAATTTCGCGCATGGTACCGTTTCAAGCTATCAAGGCGGTAGTTGGTCAAGCCACGGATATCGTCTCGCGTTTCGACATTACCGGAGCCTGTGCATGTCGAGCACCGCACCGCCGGCCAGCCGGCTCGATCGTTATCTGCGCCTGACGCGCCTGAACAAGCCCATCGGCATTTTTCTGGTGGTCTGGCCGATGCTCTGGGCGCTCTGGCTGGCCGGCGATGGACGGCCCGATGCCTGGGTGTTGTTCGTGTTTGTGGCCGGCGCGGTGCTCATGCGCTCGGCCGGGTGTGTGATGAACGATTTCGCCGACCGCAAGATCGACGGTCACGTTGCGCGCACCAGGGCTCGCCCGTTGGCGACCGGTGAAGTCAGCGCTCGAGAGGCCCTGGCTGTGTTTGCGCTGCTCTGCCTGTTGGCTTTTGTGCTCGTTCTCACCTTGAACACCATGACCATCGCCTTGTCGGTGGTCGCCGTGTTCCTGGCCGTGCTTTATCCGTTTACCAAGCGCGCCACGCACTGGCCGCAGATGTTTCTGGGCGCGGCGTTCGGCTGGGCGGTACCGATGGCCTTCGCCGCGCAAACCGGGCATGTTCCAGCCGGCTCCTGGCTGCTGTTCGTGGCCACGCTGATCTGGGCGCTCATCTACGACACGTTCTACGCCATGGTGGATCGTGACGACGATCTGAAGATCGGCGTTAAATCCACGGCCGTGCTCTGGGGCACGCGCGACCGCGCGATCATCGGCGTGTTTCAGGGCCTGTTCTATGCACTGCTCGCGGCGGTGGGGGCGGTCTTCGAACTGGGGCCGGCCTATTATGCCGGGCTGGCCGCGGCGGCGATCATGTCGCTCTATCATCAGTGGCTTACGCGCCATCGAGATCGTGCCTCGTGCTTTGCCGCCTTCATGCAGCACAATTATCTTGGCGGTCTGATCTTTGCCGGGCTCGTGGCTGATCTGGCGCTTGGCTGATCCGTTTCATCTGCAATAGATAGGTTTTCATGAAAGCACGTATCGATCACAAGGGGCTGTTCGCCTGTTTCAAGCGCGACCTGGTCGATGAGGCCGGTGAGGCTGTCAACGTCGAGATATCGGCCGTGGCCTGGAACGGGCATCGCCTGGTCTTTGGCAGTGACAAGAGTGTGCCGGGCGATCATCGCTCGCCGATATTCGCGCTCGATATCGATGATCACGCGGCACCGGTGGCCGAGTCGCTTTCTTATTACACGGCAGGCTTGATCACGTCTGCCGAAAAATACGAAGACTTTGCCCTGACCGATGGCGGCGATTATCTCATCGCCACGACCGGCTTCGACCGTGCAGACAGTCAAAGCGCGGCGCAGGATGTCTATAATCGCCTGCTGATCTGGCCCTGCGGCGAGCCGGATAGCGTCAAGCTCATCGCCGATCGTGATAACGACGGGGTGCTCAGTTCGCTGGGCCTGCGCGAGGATCTGGCCCAGGCGCTCGGCGCGCCTTATTTCAAGGTCGAGGGTCTGTCCAGCGTGCCAGGCGAGGCCGGTGGTGATCCGTTGCTGTTGTTCGGTATTCGCGAGGTCGGTCAGAGCCACGAGGACTTCTCCTACGTGGCCCAGGTGGTTGCCGCGCCGTATCGCGTGGACGACGAGGGCATGCTCGAATTCACCGGGCTGTTCGAGTTGGTCTATGAATTCGAGCCGGCGGCCTGGCCGGACGTGCGCTTCGAGGTGGGGCTTTCGAGTCTGGAATATGACCCCGCCACGCGACGCCTTTATTTCCTGACCAGCTTCGAGGTCGACGACGGTCAGGGCGGTGATCGGCTGGGGGCGTATCTGTGGGCGCTGTCGTTTGACGACTTCCACGCCGGGCGAGCCCCGGTACTGGTGGCCGACGATACGGGCGAACCGCTGGAATTCGCCAACAAGGCCGAAGGCGTCGCGGTACTGCCGGACGGGCGGCTGTTCGTGGTCTATGACCCGGACCGCGCGCTGGCGCTGGAGGCAGGGCACCATCGCGATGCCCGCGAGCCGCACGAGGCGCCTTATACGGTGCTCTCGATCATGGACCACGGCTGATCTAGACTTCGCGACCCACCAAACAACGACGTCCCATGATGACCAATCAAGACATCATCGATCGTGATCTGGCCGTGCTCTGGCATCCCTGTACCCAGATGAAGGATCTGGCCTCGCTGCCGCCAGTGCCGATGCGTCGGGGCGAGGGCGTGTGGCTGGAGGATTTCGACGGCAATCGGTACATCGACGCCGTGAGTTCCTGGTGGGTCAATATCTTCGGCCATGCCAATCCGGTGATCAACAACGCGATCAAGGCCCAGCTGGACCAGGTCGAGCACGTCATGATGGCGGGCTTCACCCACGAGCCGGCCGTGGCCCTGGCCGAGCGGCTGGTCCGCATCACCCCGCCCGGATTGGACAAGGTCTTTTATTCCGACAACGGCTCGGCCGCGGTCGAGGTCGCGCTCAAGATGAGCTTTCACTACTGGCGCAATACCGGCCACGGTGAAAAGACCCGATTCATCAACCTGACCAACAGCTATCATGGTGAAACCCTCGGTGCGCTGGCCGTCGGGGATGTCTCGCTCTACAAGAAGACCTACGAGCCGCTGTTGTTGAAACCGCTGACCGCGCGCTCACCGGATTGTTTCTACCGTGAGCCGGGCGTTTCATGGGCCGAACACAGCCGGGCCTGTTTCGCCGAGATGGAGGCTCTGCTCGCCGAACACGCGCACGAAACCTGTGCTGTCATCGTCGAGCCACTGGTTCAGTGCGCCGGAACCATGCGCATGTATGACCCGGTGTATCTGGAACTGCTGCGCGAGGCCTGCAGCCGCTACGGCGTGCATCTGATCGCCGACGAGATCGCAACCGGTTTTGGCCGTACCGGCACGATGTTCGCCTGTGAACAGGCCGGCCCGGGCGGCATCTCGCCGGATTTCATGTGTCTGTCCAAGGGCATCACGGCCGGCTATCTGCCGCTTTCGGTCACACTGACCAGCGATACGGTCTACGATGCGTTCTACGACGATTACGAAAATCTGTCGGCGTTTCTGCACTCGCATTCCTATACCGGGAACCCCTTGGCCTGTGCGGCGGCCATTGCCACCATCGACGAGTTCGAGCGACGCGATCAGATCGCCGCTAATCGCACCCTGAGTCAGCGCATGTACGAGGCCACGGCGCATCTGGCCGATCATCCTCATGTGGGCGAAGTGCGTCAGACCGGCATGATCCTGGCCGTGGAGATGGTCAAGGACAAGACCGGGCGTGTGCCCTTCGACTGGCGCGAGCGGCGCGGGCTTGCGGTCTACCGCCACGGGCTGACCCGCCAGGCGCTTCTTCGGCCGCTGGGCGATACGATGTACGTCATGCCGCCCTATGTGATCACGCCCGATCAGATCGATCACCTGGCGGCCGCGCTCAGCGAGGGGATCGATATCGCTGTCTCGACTTGATCGGGCTGGCTTGCTAGCCTGCTCGATTGGATCGATGCTGACGCATCGGTGCCAACACATGGCTCGAGGTCGCCGCCTTCGGCGACCTTTTTGTTTCTAAACTGATAGTGATCATCCGAGGTGGTTGTCATGGATCGCACGCCATTGACTCAGACTGGTGCCGATGCCTTGCGCGCCGAGCTGACACGGCTGAAAAAGACCGAGCGTCCGCGCATCGTCGCGGCCATCGAAGAAGCCCGGGCCCATGGCGATCTCAAGGAGAACGCGGAATATCACGCGGCCAAGGAAGAGCAGGGTTTCAACGAAGGCCGTATCGCCGAGATCGAAGGCAAGCTGGGCTCGGCTCAGATCATCGACGTGACTCAGGCGGGCGCTCAGGCCAACGGGCGCATCATTTTTGGCGCGACGGTGGATCTGGCCGACGAGGATTCCGGTGAAGAGCTGACCTATCAGATCGTCGGTGAGGACGAAGCCGACATCAAACAGGGCAAGCTCTCGTTCGCCTCGCCGATCGCCCGCGCGCTGATCGGCAAGAGCGAAGGCGATGTCGTGGACGTGGATGTGCCCGGCGGCAAACGCACCCTGGAGATCGTCGAGGTGCGCTACGTCTAGCCTGGCTCAGTGCTTGTCCGGGTTGGGCCGATAGATCGTAGCCATGCGCCCGATCTCCTGGATCGAAACAGCGCCCAAATGCTGGCAGACCGTCGCGACATCCGCCTTGAACGCCGGCTTGTCGTCGGCGACAAGCTTGACTTTGATCAGTTCATGATCGGTCAGCGCCCGATCGATTTCGGCCAGCACGGGTTCGGTCACGCCGGCCGCCCCGCTTTGTACCACCGGTTTGAGATGATGCGCCTGTTTCTTGAGCGTCTGTCGGGTTTCCTTGTCGAGTTGTAATGCCATGATCTATCGCGTAAGCGTTGAAAACGCGCCAGTATAAGCCTCGTGAGCAAGCGCAGCGATACCAAACGATGGCTGGCCAAGCATCGAGCCGATCCTTACGTCAAGGCCGCCCAGTCGGACAACTATCGATCGCGTGCGGCGTACAAGCTTGCCGAGGTTGATGACAAGGATCACCTGCTGGCCCGTGCGCGGTGTGTGGTCGATCTGGGGGCCGCGCCGGGCGGGTGGAGCCAATACTGTCGACGCCAGGCGCCCGGCGCCCATGTCGTGGCCATTGATCGTCTGGATATGACACCGATAGACGGGGTCACCTTTGTCAAGGCCGACTTCGGCGAACAGGCCGGTCTCGATGCCCTGCTGGCCGCTATCGGCGACCGGCCGGTCGATCTTGTACTTTCCGACATGGCCCCCAATCTCACCGGAGTGAAGGCAGCTGACCAGGCCAGCGTGATGCAGCTGGCCGAGCTGTCACTGGCGCTGTGTCAGGATGTTCTGGCGCCGGGCGGGCATCTGTTGATCAAGGTGTTTCAGGGCGAAGGCTTCCATGAGTTGTTCGCCGATATGAAGCAGCGCTTCGACAAGGTGGCCTCACGCAAGCCGAATGCATCACGTGATGCCAGCCGCGAGATGTATCTGTTGGGACGTGGCTGGCGTAAGCCCTGATACAGGCACGGCCCGGCTGGGCGCGCCTATGTCGATGATCGATCGTTTATACTGATCATTGACAACATGTAACGCGACAACCAAACGATCGGGCCCACCTGATCGAGGACGACGATCTTGAACGAACTTGCCAAGAATCTGCTGCTATGGGTTGTGATCGCGCTCGTATTGATGAGCGTGTTCTCAAGCTTTGCGCCGTCCGGCTCAAGCGGTAACAGCATCGCTTATTCCGAGTTTCTGACCCGTGTGAACCAGGACAACGTCGCCCAGGTTCATATCGAGGACCATCAGATCTCCGGTCAGATGACGTCGGGCCAGAAGTTCAATACCTATAGTCCGGAGTCGGACAACAAGGCCATGATCGGCACGCTGATGGATCACAACGTGACCATCACCGGCGAGCCACCGAATCAGGGGTCCTTCCTCAAGCAGATTCTGATCTCGTGGTTCCCGTTCCTGTTGCTGATCGGCGTCTGGATCTATTTCATGCGCCAGATGCAGGGCGGCGGCAAGGGCGGCGGCGCGATGTCGTTCGGCAAGTCCAAGGCCAAGATGATGTCGGCCGACCAGGTCAAGCTGACGTTCGCCGACGTGGCCGGTGTGGAAGAGGCCAAGTCGGAAGTCCAGGAGCTGGTCGAGTTTCTCTCGGATCCGTCGAAGTTTCAGAAGGTCGGCGGCAAGATTCCGCGCGGCGTGTTGATGGTCGGCTCGCCCGGCACGGGCAAGACGCTGCTGGCCAAGGCCATCGCCGGTGAAGCCGGCGTGCCGTTCTTCTCGATTTCGGGTTCCGATTTCGTGGAGATGTTCGTCGGCGTCGGGGCCTCGCGCGTACGCGACATGTTCGAGCAGGCCAAGAAACAGGCGCCCTGTATCATCTTCATCGACGAGATCGATGCCGTCGGTCGTCAGCGCGGCGCCGGTCTCGGCGGCGGGCACGACGAACGCGAACAGACGCTCAACCAGCTGCTGGTCGAAATGGACGGCTTCGAGGGCAGCGAAGGCGTGATCGTGATTGCGGCGACAAACCGCCCGGACGTGCTTGACCCGGCGCTGCTGCGCCCGGGGCGTTTCGATCGACAGGTGGTGGTGCCGCTGCCGGATGTGCGCGGTCGCGAGCAGATCCTGAAAGTGCACATGAAGAATGTGCCGATCCATGAGCGTGTCCAGCCCAGCATTCTGGCGCGTGGCTGCCCCGGCTTTTCCGGTGCTGATCTGGCCAATCTGGTCAACGAGGCCGCGCTGTTTGCCGCGCGTGCCAATCGTCAGGAGGTCACTCACGACGATTTCGAGCGCGCCAAGGACAAGATCATGATGGGCGCCGAGCGCAAGTCGATGATCATGAACGAGGACGATAAGCGCATGACGGCGTATCACGAGGCCGGTCATGCCATCATCGGCCTGACCGTGCCGCAACACGATCCGGTGCATAAGGTGACCATCGTTCCGCGTGGGCGCGCACTGGGCGTGACGATGTTCCTGCCGGAAGAGGACCGCTACAGCTACTCCAAGCAGCGGCTCAACAGCCAGATCTGCTCGCTGTTCGGTGGTCGCCTGGCCGAAGAGATCATCTACGGCGCGGATATGGTCACCACGGGCGCGTCCAACGATATCGAGCGCGTCACCGAAATCGCTCGCAACATGGTCACCAAGTGGGGGCTGTCCGAGCGTATGGGGCCGATCGCCTACAACACCGAGGACAGTGAGCCGTTTCTCGGGCGTTCGGCCGCCCAGGGCGGCGGCGTATCCGACGAGACGGTGCACGCCATCGACGAGGAAATGCGCGCCATCATCGATAATTGCTACGAGCGCTCGCGCCAGATCCTCGAAGACAATATGGACAAGCTGCATCTGATGGCTGACGCACTGATGAAGTACGAAACCATCGACCGCAAGCAGATCGACGAGATCATGCAGGGCAACGAGCCCGGTCCGCCGGACAGCTGGAACGACTCGGATCCATCCGGCGACAACGGCAGTGGGCCAAACGCCAGCGCCGATGAAGCCGGCCGCAAGACGGATGCCACCGATCACGACACCGCGCGGGATCAGGTGCCCAGTCCGGCCCATAATCGTCAATCCTGATTGACGCGGCCGGCGCCAGGCGTCGCATCACGGGCCGGCGGTCTTTCGACTGCCGGCCCTTTTTAGTGGCCGGCGATATACTCGACGAACCATCAGCCCAGCAGGATAGTGATGCCCAACCCGTCCGATGCCACGTTCATGCCGCCTCGTGACACCCTGGAGGCACCGAACGGGCAGACGCTATCGTTATGCCCGACCGCGGTGATGGGCATCATCAACGTCACGCCGGACTCGTTTTCCGACGGTGGGCGATACACCACGCCGGAGCAGGCCAGCGCACGAGCCGCGACACTACGTGCGGCAGGCGCGGCCATCGTTGATATCGGCGGTGAATCGACGCGGCCGGGCGCAACGCCGGTATCGACCGACGAAGAGCTGGCGCGCGTGATGCCGGTGATCGAGCGCATCCGCCACGACCAACCCGACCTGATGCTGTCTCTGGACACGAGCAATCCGGTCGTGATGCAGGCCGGGCTGGATGTCGGCGTGGCGATGATCAACGATGTACGGGGCCTGGAGGCGCCGGGCGCCCTTGAAGTCATCGCGGCAACCGGTGCGCTGGTGTGTGTCATGCATCATCAAGGCGAGCCGGCGGTCATGCAGGCCGCGCCCAGCTACGTCGATATCGTCTCCGACATCCGTGACTATCTGCGACAGCGGGTCGAGGCCTGTGTGGCTGCCGGTATCCCGGCGCAACAGATCGTGGTCGATCCCGGGTTCGGGTTCGGCAAGCGGTTGTCGCATAATCTGTCGTTGCTGGGCGCGGTGGATGACATGAGTGTGGCCGGCTGCCCGGTGCTGATGGGCGTATCGCGCAAATCCATGTTCGCCAAGCTCTACGAGCGTGACACGCCAGAAGCCCGTCTGAACGGCAGCCTCGGGGCTGCCTTCTGGGCGGCCAGCCGCGGCGTCGGTATCATCCGCGCCCACGACGTGCAGCAGACGGCCGACATGGTTACGCTGGCTTATGCACTAGCCCACTAGACAAGACTCGACACGATAAACGGGGGCGCCATGGCGCAACGCTATTTTGGTACCGACGGTATCCGGGGCACGGTTGGCGAGACGCCGATGACACCGGATTTTGCGCTGCATCTGGGCTGGGCCGCCGGGCGGGTGCTGCTCGACCAGCTGGCCCGTGGGCAGAGCGAGGCACACAACGCAGCGCGGCCGTGTGTGGTGATCGGCAAGGACACGCGCCTGTCGGGTTACATGTTCGAATCCGCCCTGGAGGCCGGGTTCGCTGCGGCCGGCGTCGACGTGCTGCTGGTCGGGCCGTTGCCGACGCCGGGCATCGCCTATCTCACGAGAACATTCCGGGCGCTGGCCGGCGTGGTCATCAGCGCTTCGCACAATCCGTTCGCCGATAACGGCGTCAAATTCTTTTCCCAGTACGGACAGAAGCTGGCCGATGCGGTAGAGGCCGATATCGAGGCCATGCTGGACCAGCCGCTGGTGACGGCCGGCGCCGATGCGCTGGGCCGTGCCAAGCGCGTGGAAAGCGCTTCCGGCCGCTATATCGAATTCTGCAAATCCACGGCGCGCCTGCCCGAGGGCGGGTTGCGCGGCGTCCATCTGGTCGTCGACTGTGCCAACGGGGCGGCCTATCAGACCGCACCTGAAGTCTTTCGCGAGCTGGGGGCAACGGTGCATACGATCGGCCACGCGCCGGACGGACTCAACATCAACCTCGACTGCGGCTCGACGCATCCCGAGCATCTGGCCGAGGAGGTCGTGCGTCGCGGTGCGGATGTGGGCATCGCCCTCGACGGTGATGCCGATCGCTGCATCATGGTGGATGCAGCCGGGCAGGTCGTCGATGGCGATCAGCTGCTGTTCGCGCTTGCCGAAGACCGTCAGCAGACCGGCACGCTCGCCGGACCGGTGGTCGGCACGCTGATGAGCAATCTGGGCCTTGCGCTGGCGCTGGAGGCTCGCGATATCGCCTTCGAGCGCGCCAAGGTCGGTGATCGCTATGTCTTCGAGCGCCTCGTCGCGCTCGGTGGCATCGTGGGCGGCGAGTCGTCCGGGCATCTGCTGTGCCTGGACCGGGCCACGACCGGCGACGGGACAGTCTCCGCACTACAGGTGCTCGCGGCGATGGCGCGTCGCGAACAATCACTGGCGGCGTTGGTGGCACCGGTCGAAAAGTGCCCGCAAACCCTGATCAACGTCCGTATCGGTCGCGGTGCGGCCAGCACGCTCATGGCAGCCGCCGAAGTGCGCGAAGCCGTGCAAAAGGTCGAACAGGATCTCGGCAACAAGGGACGTGTACTCCTGCGTCCGTCCGGTACCGAGCCACTGCTGCGCGTGATGGTTGAAGGGCTGGACGCCGATCGCGTGGATCGTCACGCTCGGGCGCTGGCCGATGTGGTCGAGCGTTCGGCCGCGGCCTGATTTTCACAAAAGGAAAAGCTATGACCGATCGAGCATTCGTCGCCGGCAACTGGAAGATGAACGGCAGTCTGGCCGACATCGATACCTTCGCCGATGGCCTGACCTCGCAAGCCGCCGATATGGCCGGTGGGCTGGCGGTGTGCGTGCCGTTTGTCTATGTCGCACGCCTGGCCGAGCGCTTGAAAGGCAGCGGTATCGCCAGCGGCGGTCAGGACGTGGCCGCCGAAGTCGAGCCCGGGGCGTTCACCGGCGAGGTCAGCGGCACCATGCTGGCCGACTGCGGCGCGACGTACACGGTGGTCGGCCACTCCGAGCGCCGCGCGATGTACGGCGAGACCGACGATATCGTGGTGGCCAAGACCCGAGCGGCGATCGCCGGCGGTATCCGGCCGATCGTCTGCGTCGGCGAAACGCTGGAAGAGCGCGAGGCGGATACGGTAGAGACCGTTCTCAAGCGACAGCTGGGCGCCGTGCTTGACGGTTGTAGCGACGACGAACTGGCCCGGATCGTTCTCGCCTATGAGCCCGTCTGGGCCATTGGCACCGGACGTTCGGCCACGCCCGAACAGGCGCAGGAAATTCATGCGTTTCTGCGTTCCCAAATCGCCGAGCGAAGTGATACACTCTCGCGCTCGTTAAGCATCGTCTACGGCGGAAGCGTTAAGCCGGACAATGCAGAAACGATTTTCGCGGGCGATGATGTCGACGGCGCGCTCGTTGGCGGCGCATCGCTCAAAGCCGATTCATTTGCCGATATAGCGCGTGCGATGTCCTCGCATGGCGCATGAGCTGACTGAATGATCTATACCATTCTGATCATCGTGCAGGTCGTCATTGCGTTGTCTCTCATCGCCTTGATTCTGCTACAGCACGGTAAGGGCGCCGATGCCGGCGCTGCCTTTGGCAGCGGGGCTTCAGGCACGGTATTCGGTGCGAAAGGCTCGGCCAATTTCATGAGCCGCGCGACAGCCGGGCTGGCCACGCTGTTCTTCTTGAGCAGCCTGACGCTGGCTTACATCGTCAACGGCGCGGGGCCCAGTACGGGCTCGGGCAGTGTGACCGATCAGCTGAATAACGTGCCGGCGGTGCAGCAGTCGGCCGAGCCGAAAGACAATACGGGTGGCAAGACGTCATCCGCTGATCAGGACAACGGGCCGAAAATCCCGGAGTGAATCGAGTAGAACACCGCCGACGTGGTGGAATTGGTAGACACGCTGTCTTGAGGGGGCAGTAGCGAGAGCTGTGCCGGTTCGAATCCGGCCGTCGGCACCAACCTGTCGATTTCGATCGACGCGAAAGCCGCATCCTGTTGATGCGGCTTTTTTTATGTCTGGCAAAAGCCGTTCATACATGACGTTTTTGGGCCGCGGCATCGGGTTGAGCGTCGGTGAAGTCGTCGGCTCGGCGATAGACCTGGCGGCCACCCCGGGGCCCGGATCGCGCATTTCTGCTCCCTGCAGGCTGCGCAAATCACGATGCGTAAGGCGCCGAAGCCGCATGATCCCGGGCTTTTGCGCGGGCCCGAAAAAACTTTCATGAAAAAGACTTGCGTCGCGAAAACAACGTGTTAACTTATGCCCACGTTGAGCGGTTGGCACAGTCAACCGGCCAGACGAAAGCAAGCATAGACGAGCAGCTTGCAACCGTTCTGGTTACTAGGTATAGTCTCGCGTTCATCGGGTGCGGGGTGGAGCAGTCTGGCAGCTCGTCGGGCTCATAACCCGAAGGTCGTAGGTTCGAATCCTACCCCCGCTACCACATATTGGTTATCGAAAAAGCCCCCGATGAGGGGCTTTTTTGTTGGTAACGAAAAATCGTCAGCGAGACGGTGTCATGACGCCACGTTTTCATTCTCTTATAGAGCCGATCGTTACCGACCTAGGCTATGAGCTTTGGCATATCGAATCGGTCGGCCAGGGCAAGAACGCCGTGCTCCGCGTTTATATCGATGCTGCGCAAGGCATCGATATCGAGGATTGTGAAGCCGTCAGTCGTGAAGTGAGTGCCGCGCTGGACGTTGAAGACGAGGGCGGCGCGGGCTACAGCCTCGAGGTGTCGTCGCCGGGTATGGATCGACCGCTGGTCAGCGCCGAGCACTTCGAACGATTCGCCGGCGAGCGGGCCCGCGTGAATATGTTCGCGCCGGTCGAGGGTCAGCGTAAGTTCAAGGGTGAGATCGTGGCGGTTTCGGCCGACACGGTTGATCTGGACTGCGGTGACGCCATCTATCGCCTGCCGATCGGCGACATGGCGAAAGCGCGATTGGATCCGGTATTCGAAAAATAACGCGCACGATTGACCGTGACGCGCCAGGCCTTGCGGCCTGTTTTCCAGACATGCGGGTGGTTTTATGAGCAAGAACGTACTTTTGGTCGCCGAAGCGGTTTCCAACGAAAAAGGCGTCGACCAGGAAATCATTTTCGAAGCGATCGAAGCTGCCCTGGCCTCGGCCACCCGCAAGAAGAATGGCGGCGAGATCGCCGTGCGCGTGGAAGTCGATCGCAAGACCGGCGATTACGTGGCTTATCGTCGCTGGCTGGTCATTGACCCGGGCGAGGAAGACGCCGACGGCGAAATGCGGTTCATCGAGGCGCCGGACCGGGAACTGTCGCTGGAGCGTGCCCAGGAGAAGTATCCGGATATCAACTCGGGCGAGTACATCGAAGAGCAGATCGAGGCCGTCGAGTTCGGCCGGATCGCCGCTCAGGCAGCCAAACAGGTCATCGTGCAGAAGGTGCGCGAGGCCGAGCGTGCGCAGATCGTGGATGCCTACAAGCATCGCGTGGGCGAGCTGATCACGGGGCTGGTCAAGCGCATGGAGCGCGGCGCCTGTATCATGGATCTCGGTGGCAACGCCGAAGCGATCATCCCGCGTGATCAAATGATCCCGCGCGAGCCCATGCGTCCGGGCGACCGGGTGCGGGGCTACCTGTACGACGTACGCCCGGAGCAACGCGGCCCGCAGCTGTTCGTCTCACGCAGCAAGCCCGAGTTCCTGGTCGAGCTCTTCAAGCTCGAGGTGCCGGAAGTCGGCCAGGGGCTGATCGAGTTGCGCGGTGCCTCGCGCGATCCGGGCCTGCGTGCCAAGATCGCGGTGCAGGCCAAGGATCGTCGCATCGACCCGGTCGGCGCCTGCGTCGGTATGCGCGGCTCGCGCGTACAGAGTGTCTCGAACGAGCTTGCCGGCGAGCGCATCGATATCATCATGTGGAACGAAAACCCGGCCCAGTTCGTGATCAATGCGATGGCACCGGCCGATGTCGAATCCATCGTGCTGGACGAGGACTCGGGCAGCATGGATCTGGCCGTCTCCGAGGATTCGCTGGCCAAGGCGATCGGCCGTGGCGGGCAGAATATTCGTCTGGCGTCGGAGCTGACCGGTTGGCAGCTCAACGTCATGACGCTGGAAGACGCCGAAGAGAAAAGCGAAGCAGAGACCGTGGAACTGCAGGAAATGTTCCAGACCCAGCTCGACGTCGATGAGGAAGTGGCCGTCATTCTGGTTCAGGAAGGCTTCACTTCGACCGAGCAGATCGCCTACATTCCGGAAAGCGAGCTGCTTGAAATCGAGGAGTTCGACGAGGATGTGGTCGAGGAGTTGCGTAATCGCGCACGCGATTATTTGCTCTCGAAAGCGATTTCGAGTGCCGAAGGCGACGATGAAGAGTACGATGCCGACCTGCTCGAAGTGGACGGCGTTGATGAAACCCTCGCCGGTCAGCTGGCACAGGGCGGCGTGAAATCACGTGACGACCTGGCCGAACTGGGCGCCGACGAGCTCATGGAGCTCGTCGATATCGAAGAAGACAAGGCCGGCGAGATGATCATGGCAGCGCGGGCGCACTGGTTTGCCGACGAGCAGGCCTGATCAGCCAGA
>PBAO01000066.1 GCA_002715985.1 Lysobacterales bacterium
ACGCAGCCAGCGCTCGTGCTGTGGATGATCCGCCCGCGCCGGGTGGATCACCCGCGCAACGCCGGGCTGTTCGGCCAGCCAGTTGGCCAGCGCCAGAGCGTTGGCCTCGTGTACCGGCAGACGCTGGCCCAGCGTGCGCAGCCCCCGGGCGCCGAGATAGACATCGTCCGGCCCGGCACAGTAACCCAGGGCGATCGCTGTGCGCCGAATCCCTTGGTAACGCGTTTCATCAACCGCGCTGATCGTGCCGAGCATGGCATCGGAATGGCCCACGATATATTTCGTGGCTGCATGTACCGATAGATCCACACCGTGGGCCAGGCTGTCGAAATAGATTGGCGTGCCCCAGGTGTTATCCGCGATCACGGTCAGGCCACGGGCATGGGCCGTGGCGGCCAGGCCCGGTACGTCGGCGATCTCGAAGGTCAACGAGCCGGGCGCCTCGACAAACACGGCACAGGTCCGGGGCGTGATGTATTGCGCCAGCGCGTCGGCCTCGATCAGCGGATCGAAATACTCGGCCGTGACGCCGTAGCGCGCCAGCAGGCCGTCACAGAACTTGCGCGTCGGACCATAGACGTTATCGGCCACGAGAATATGCGCGCCCGCTCGTGCCACGCTGAGTATGGCGATGGCGATGGCCGCCAGGCCCGAGCAGGTCGAGACACAGCCATGCGCGCCTTCGAGGTCGGCGACCGCGGCCTCGAAGGAAAACTGCGTGGGCGTGCCCAGGCGGCCATAGTGCACGCCGGTGAACGGATCGCGCTCGGAGGCATCGAAATCGGCCAGGCTCTCAAACAGCACGGTCGAGGCGTGATAGACCGGCGTATTGACCATGCCGTGGTGCGCGGCCGGCCGACGGCCGGCGTGGGCGAGACGGGTGGCTGTCTTCATGCTTAAAAAAAGCCGCTGACTGGGGCTGCCCAGAATACGCCAGCGGCTGGCTCCGGGCATACTGCCGGCCACGCCCTCTTTTTCAGGACCGGCATTGGCCCCCTGGCTCGAACATATCCTGCTTGCCGGCTGCGAACGACTTGTAGGCCTGCGGGCCAACACGCCGACGCCAGAGCAGCTGGCCCGCACCGTCATCGTGGCCCATCGCGGCGAGCGTGATGGCCAACGGATCATCGAAAACACGCTGGCGGCCTTCGACCCGGTCGTGGCCGCTGGCGTGGGCGCCATCGAATTCGATATCCGCTATACCCGCGACGATGAACCGGTCGTGCACCACGACGCCACTCTGGCCCGTACCTTCGGCATCGATACCGCGATCGCCGATCTGAGCTGGGCCGAGCTGCAACACCAGGCGCCTGCCGTGCCGCATCTGAACACGATGGTCGCGCGCTACGCCCGGCGTGTGGGGTTGATGATCGAGCTCAAGGAACGCGGCACACAAACCGCCGAGCGCCGACTGCACGCAGCCTTGGACAATCTGGTGCCCGGGCATGATTATCGGTTTCTGTCCCTGGTGCCGGCCCTGTTCGATGCCGTGGCCGATACGCCGGCTGCAGCCCGTATCGTCGTGGCCAAAACCAATTGGCGCGACATTCGCGCCTGGTCAAAGCATCACCCCTGCGGGGGCATCGCCGGGCCGTTCGTGTTCATCGGCCAGGCCGATATCGACGCGCTCACTGCCAACGATGCCTTCATCGGCAGCGGCTTTCTTACCCACCGCGGTGCGCTGATGCACGAAATCGCTCGCGGCGTGCCCTGGATCTTCACCAACCGACCGTTGGCACTTCAAGGCATGGTCGACGCTGCGCTGGAAAAATCATCCGCGAATGAACGCCAATAAACGCGAATGAAAGCAAGACAATCCGCCGATTGATGCCGATGGAAAAGATGAACGGGATGGATCTTCGAATCGAATCCGAAGTGCGTTTATCTTTGATAACGCCTTCGCATATCCCGCCTCGCGTGATCCATGACGCCAGGCTTTGAACTATCGCTTGAGCCATCTGCGTTCATCTGCGGATAACGGTCTGGAGTCATTCGCGGACCGCTATTTCACCCCCCCTCCGACAAGCCCAGATGATCCCGTCCGTGCGGCGCATTGAAATCGAGCTCGGGGCCGAGCGGCACGATGCCGCTTGGGTTGATGGCCGGGTGGCTGCGGAAATAGTGCTGTTTGATATGGTCCATATCGACCGTCTCGGCCACGCCGGGCACTTGGTAGAGCTCACGTAGATAACCGGCCAGATGGGTGTAGTCGGCGATCCGCTGACGATTGCATTTGAAGTGGCTGTAATAGACGGCGTCGAAGCGTACGAGCGTCACGAAGATACGCCAGTCGGCCTCGGTGATGCGCCCACCTGCGGCGTAGCGCTGACGGGCCAGACGGGCCTCCAGCCAGTCCAGAGTCTCGAAGACTTCGCCATAGGCGTTCTCGTAGGCGGCTTGCGAGGTGGCAAAGCCGGCCTTGTAGACGCCGTTGTTCAATGGCTCGTAGGTGGCCTCGTTGATCCGGTCGATCTCGGCCAGCCGGTCGTCGGGCACATAATCGACGCCCGGGTGAGCGGCCACATCGTCGAAGGCGCTATTGAACATGCGGATGATATCGGCCGATTCGTTCGACACGATGGTTTCGTGGCGTGTGTCCCAGAGCGTGGGTGTGGTCACGCGCCCGGTGTAATCGGGGGCAGCCTTCTGATACAGCTCGTGTAGATACGACAGACCATAAAGCGGATCCGGCACTGCGCCGCGTACGCTCGAGAACTGCCACCCCTTCTCGCCCATGTAGGGATCGACGATCGATACGCCGATGCTCTCCTCCAGGCCTTTCAAGCGGCGCAGGATCAGCGCGCGATGTGCCCACGGGCAGGCCAGCGATACATACAGATGATACCGGCCGGCCTCGGGCGTGAACGGCTCGCCCTCTCCCACGCGTATCCAGTTCCGAAAACCGGGCGACTCGCGGACGAAGGCCCCGCCGTGGGCCTCGGTGTCATAACCCTGATCATGCCAGACGCCGTCGATGAGCAATCCCATACGTGACTCCTTTATTGCACCGCGGACAGCGAAACGCTGCGGTCCTCGATCGTGCAGAAACAACGGGCATACATACCGTTCGGATCGTTGAGCGTGGCCAATGCCGCGGATGCGCCCGACGCACGGCCTGCCTCGGCCAGCCAATCGGGCAACAACGCATCGATCGCACCGATGCCGATGGCCTGCGACAAGGCACCACGCCAGTTGGTCGGCGGCTGCAGCCGCTTGATCGAGGCGTTGCCCGGCTCCAGCCCTGCGCGCTCGGCCAGCGCGGCCTGGGCGGCCATCGGCCCGCCGAGCGCGTCGACCAAGCCGATACGCTTGGCATCCACCCCAGCCCAGACCCGGCCCTGGGCGATCGACTCGACCGCCTCACGCGACAGGCCCCGGGCCTCGGCCACATGGCTTACGAACGTGTCGTAGCCGTGCTCGATGCCGGCCTGAAGAATACGCTTGGCCTGTTCGCTCAGCGGCTTGTCCAGGCGCATGGCGCCGGCCAGTTCGGTGGTGCCCACGCCATCGGTATGAATCCCCAACCGATTGAGTGGTTCGTTGAAGGTCGGCACGATCGCGAAGATGCCGATCGAGCCGGTGATGGTCGCGGGCTCGGCCCAGATCTCGTCGGCATTCATCGAGACCCAATAGCCCCCCGAGGCCGCCACGCCGGCCATCGAGACGACCACCGGTTTACCGGCCTGTTTGAGCGCCACCAGCGCACGCCGGATCTGTTCGGAGGCAGTGACCGATCCACCCGGAGAGTTTACGCGCAGCAACAGGCCGCTGATGGCATCATCGCGCCGCGCTGAATCGATCAGCTGCGAGATGGTGTCGCCACCGGCCGAGCCCGGGGTGGATGGCCCGTCCACGATACTGCCTTCGATGGTGACCACGGCCAGCTGCTTGCCGCCATCGCCCGGAGCCGCCGGAGCCGTGTCGGCCAGATACCCCTGGACATCAATCTGATTGAACGTTGAGTTGTCCTGGGTCGGCCCGACCGCCGCCACCAGTTCCGGGCGCAACGCATTGAAACTGGCCACACGATCGACGAGCCCGGCCTGTTCTGCCAGCCGGGCGGCATCCCCGTCGCTGTCTTCCAGACGCGTGGCATAGTTGTCGATATAGCGAGCAATATCCCGGCCGGTGATGTCACGGGCCGCGCTGACCTGATGGCGATAGATCCCCCAGAGGGTGCTCGACCAGGCCAGCGCATCGGCCCGGGCTTCGTCGGACATATCGTTACGGATATACGGCTCGACGAAGGATTTGTATTTGCCCACGCGGAACACGTTGACATTGACGCCGAGCTTGTCGATGGCGTCCTTGTAATAGTTGTTGTACACGCCGTAACCGGTCAGCAACACATAGCCCAGCGGGTCGACGGCTATCGTATCGGCATGGCTGGCCAGCGCATACTGTGCCTGGCTGTAGGCATCCGACCAGGCGATGACGGGCTTGCCCGAGGCCCGGAACCGATCGATCGCGCCCACCAGATCCTGGAGCTGGCCCGGCGTCGCGCCGGCAAAATCATCAAGCTTGAGCAACACGCGACGGATACGATCGTCATTTCCGGCCCGATCGAGGGCGGTGATCAGATCACGCGTGACGCTGGGCGTATCCGCGGCGCCGCCCAGGCTCGAGAGTATCGACTCGACGCCGCTGGCCTGCTCGACCAGGCCACCCGACGAAGCCACCACCAGCACCGCCTTGTTCGGCACGCTCGGCACGCTCGGATTCAATACCAGATAGATACCCACCGGCACTGCGATCAGCAACAATAGAAAGAACAACGAATACAGCAGCACAACGGTACGCCACAGGCCGCCCGTCACGCGCCGGAACATAGAAGGCTTGTCCGCCACGATTCATCCTCGTCGGCCCGCAGCCGATAAACACGCGATATGCGCCCGAGTGTATCGCAGGCGGCTTGAATTCGATGGCCAGCCGCCGCACGTTTTGCCTATTCCGGATACAACTCGAGTGTCGTCATGAGTCAAAGCCAGCCGCAGCATCATCGTCTGATCATCCTGGGCTCGGGCCCGGCCGGTTATACCGCTGCCGTCTATGCCGCCCGCGCCAATCTCGAACCTGTGATGATCACCGGCATCGAACAGGGCGGCCAGCTGATGACGACCACGGATGTGGACAACTGGCCCGGCGACGTCGACGGTCTCCAGGGCCCGGATCTGATGGCACGCATGAAGGATCACGCCGAGCGCTTCGAGACCCGTATCGTCAACGATCATATTCATGCCACGGATCTGTCGTCCCGGCCCTATCGCCTGGAAGGCGATTACGCCACCTACACCTGTGACGCACTGATCATCTCGACCGGCGCGACCGCGCGCTACCTCGGCCTGGAATCCGAGGCCGCGTTCATGGGCCGCGGGATCTCGGCCTGCGCCACGTGCGACGGATTCTTCTACCGCAACAAGAACGTGGCCGTGATCGGCGGTGGCAATACCGCCCTCGAAGAAGCGCTGTACCTGTCGAACCTGGCCGCCCACGTGACCGTGGTGCATCGGCGCGACAAGTTCCGCGGCGAAAAGATTCTGGCCGACAAGCTCTTCGACAAGGTCGAGAACGGCAATGTGTCCATCGTCTGGGATCACCAGCTCGACGAGGTGCTGGGCGACGATATGGGCGTGACCGGGGCTCGCATCAGGCACCGCGAGTCGGGTGAGGCACAGGAACTGGCCGTCGACGGGATTTTCATAGCGATCGGCCACAAGCCCAATACCGATATCTTTGCCGGCCAGCTCGACATGGAAGGCGGCTACATCAAGGTCGAATCCGGCACACAGGGCAACGCCACGGCGACCAGCGTGCCGGGCGTGTTCGCGGCCGGCGACGTCATGGACCACGTCTATCGCCAGGCGATCACATCGGCCGGTTCCGGCTGCATGGCCGCACTGGATGCCGAGAAATATCTCGACGCCCTGACCGAGGACGACTCGGCGCGAGATGCCCATGTCGAGAGTCAGGTCGCCCATCGCGAAGTCTGATCGGGCCGGCATGGCGCTGGGCAGCGGGGCCGGCTTTAGGCATCATGAGTCGATGATGCGCTCGTTTTCGATTCTCTCGATGTACAAACCCGTTGCCGGTCTCGCGGCCGTGACCCTGCTCGTCACGGCCTGCTCCAGCGCCCCCACCGCCTCACGCGTTGAACAAAGCCTGGATCGGACCACGCCCACGCGTCAGACCGTGGCCACCACCGCCTTGGCCCAGGTCGGCGATGCTTATGCCATGAACATGGCAGGCCCGGATCAGTACGACGATGCGGGCCTGGCGTATTACGCCTATCGCCAGAACGGACGTGCCCTGCCACGGGCCTTGTCCGATCAGCTTGATGCCGGCCAACCCATCTCGCTGGCCGAAGCCCGACCCGGCGATCTGGTCTTTTTACGACTCGACGCATCCAGCGGCTCTCGCCTGGCGGTCGGCGTGCTGGCCGGCCCCCAGCTGGCCGTGATCGCCATACCCGGCACGGCCCAGGCCGGCGGCGGTGTCAAACGCATATCCCTGGCTGATGACTACTGGCGGGGGCGTTTCGTGGGCGTCAGCCGTATTCTGCCGCCGGCCACCGCAACACGTTGATGCCACAGCACACCTGAAAGCCGGACCAAAAAAAGGCGCCTCGACAATCGAGGCGCCTTTTTTGTATCCGAGGATCAAGCAGCCCCGGCTTGTACCGGCTGCTCGGACCGATCGGCCTATTTGAGCTTCTCGCGGATACGCGCCGACTTGCCGCTGCGCTCACGCAGGTAGTACAGCTTGGCCCGACGTACGTCACCACGACGCAGCACCTTGATTTCGGCAATGCCCGGGGAGAACGTCTGGAAGACACGCTCGACGCCTTCGCCGTGGGAGACCTTGCGCACGGTGAACGCCGAGTTCAGGCCGCGGTTGCGCTTGGCGATGACCACGCCTTCGAAGGCCTGCAGACGCTCGCGGTCGCCTTCCACCACGCGGACCTGCACCACGACGGTATCGCCGGCCGAAAAGTCCGGAATGTCTTTGCCGTTTGTCTGTTCGGCTTCGAGTTCGTCGATGATGTTGCTCATGGCCTGCCTCTGAATCGTGTTCGTCGAGCCGTGGGTCGGCGTTCAAAGTCGGCGGAGTATACCGGAAACAATCCGTGTTGTGACCCCGCAAAACGCGTTTTCACGCGGTTTTTTCAGTCATCGTCCATGGCGGTTTTCCGCTCGGCGATGAATTCTTCCAAAAGACGTGTCTGTAGCCGGCTCAGGGTCATGGACGCGACTCGCTCCGGGCGCCTCAGCCAGGTCATGCCCAAGGCCTGTTTCTCGCGCCAGGCCGCAATCGCTGCGTGATCGCCGGACAACAGAACCGCCGGTACGCCACCGGCCTCGGCGTGACCGGACGGACGCGTATAGTGCGGATGATCCAGTGTATCGGCCGTGAACGAATCCTCGACCGCCGAGCGGGCATCACCCAGCACCCCGTCAACCAGGCGCGCCACGGCATCGATGACCGTCATCGCCGGCAGTTCGCCTCCGGACAGCACGAAATCCCCCATCGACAGCTCGATATCGACATGCTGATCGATGAAGCGCTGATCGATGCCTTCGTAGCGCCCGGCGACGAGAATGAAACCATCGCTTAGGGCCAGCCGTTCAGCCCAACGCTGATCGAACCGCTCGCCGGCGGGCGACATCAGAATGACCGGTGCCCGATCATTGCGCACCTGGCGAATCGCGGCCAGTGTTGTCGCCAGCGGCTCGTACTGCATAACCATGCCGGGTCCGCCGCCATACGGTCGATCATCAACCCGGCCATCAGCGCGCCCCGCGTGATCGCGCGGATTCCAGCAGGCCAGCGTCAAACGCTGCTCGCGCAAGCCGCGCCCGACCACACCGAACGCCTCGAGCTGGCCAACCCAGTCGGGAAACAGCGTAATGACGTCGATTCGCATGAAAACGCCTAGAAATCGGCGTCCCAGTCGACCGTGATCTGTCCGGCCCCGAAATCGACGTCAACGACAACGACATCGACCACGAGCGGAATCAAACGCTCGCGCTCGCCGCTGACGACCAACACATCGTTGGCCCCGGTTTCCATCATTGCGGTCACCGTGCCGAGCGCAACGCCTTGCGTATTCACCACGCTCAGGCCAAACAGATCGACCCAGTAATACTCGCCCGCTTCGAGATCGGGGAGCTCGTCGCGCTCGACCGATATATCCCGATCGAGCAAGGCAACGGCCGCATCGCGGTCGGGCAGCGGCTGGCCGTTTTCGTCACCAAGCTGGGCGATCAGGGTCTTGCCCTGCATTCGACCCGCCAGAACCTGAAACGGCCGCGCTTCGTCGGCACGGCCGATCCACCACCGGTCATAGTCGAGAATAGCCTCGACCGGGCGTGTGTAGGAGTAGACTTTGATCCACCCCTTGACCCCGAACAGGCCGTGCACCTGACCGAGTACCACGGGCGTTTCTATACCCTGCCCGGCCATGGCGGCGCGCTAGCTGGCGTTGTCGTCCAGACCGGACTCGTCGGTCTTGGCCTCGGGCGTTTCCGGGCCGGCCTCGGAAACATCGCCCGTCGCACCGGCCGGCACCTGCTGGTTCTTGGCTTCCTTGACCTTGGACTCAGGCGGGGCCACGCGCTTGGCGGCTTCGCCTTCACCATGCCGGTTGAACGACTTGACCAGGTTGGTCACGCGCTCGGACAGCTGGGCACCCTGCCCTTTCCAGAATTCGACGCGCTCGACGTCCAGGCGCAGCGGCACTTCACCACCGACTGCCACGGGGTTGAAAAAGCCGAGACGCTCTAGGTAGCGGCCGTCGCGCGCATTGCGCTTATCGGTCACCACAATATGGTAGAAGGGTTTTTTCTTCGCGCCGGAGCGTTGGAGCCGGATTTTGACCATAGCGGGTTTCGTTTGTTGGGGCCGTGATTGGCTTCTAGATCATCAATGCCGGGCGTGCTTGCACAGCTCGGCATTCAAAGATCGCGCATTGTACGCTGATTGGGCCAGATTGGAAGACGTAGCGCGCAACAGGGCCTAGGGCGTGTCGTCATAAGAATCAGGCGGCGCATCGGTGGCCAAGTCGCGGCAAGACCAGGCATTGCGAGCGTGGCGTGGTCATTCCACGTGAGCGAGCCCCTAGAAATCAACTATGGCACAGGATTGTCGGGGCTTGGCCGCCGACCCATCGGCATATTTTGAGGTTGCCCGCGCCGGACGCGCCATGCGGCGTTCCGGGCCTTGACCTGGTGCGCCACGCTCGGCGGCCCGCGCATTGCCTGACACGCCCGGCGCGGGCAATGCGACGTCATATCTCATGACGACACGCCCTAGCGCCCCATACCGGGCGGCAGGCTGCCGCCGCCACCGCCCATACCCGGCGGCATGCCACCACCGCCGCCCATGCCCTGCATGGCGCGCATCATCTTTTTCATGCCGCCGCCTTTCATCTTCTTCATCATCTTGCGCATCTGGGTGTGCTGCTTGAGCAGGCGGTTGATGTCCTGGACCTGCGTGCCCGAACCGGCCGCGATGCGCCGCTTGCGCGAGGATTTGATGACATCGGGAAAGCTGCGCTCCTGCATGGTCATCGAGTCCACGATCGCCAGCATCTTGGTGACCTGGGTCTCGTCGGCGGCACCGGCCATGCCCTTGGGCATCTGGGCACCACCGGGCATCTTTTCCATCAGCGCGCCGATACCCCCCATTTCCTGCATCTGGCGCAGCTGATCGGCCAGGTCATTCAGGTCAAAGCCCTTGCCTTTCTTGAGCTTCTTGGCCAGTTTGTCGGCCTTGTCGCGATCGACCTTCTGCTCGGCCTCCTCGACCAACGAGAGCACGTCGCCCATCCCCAGGATGCGCGAGGCCACACGGTCGGGATGGAACGGCTCCAGGGCCTCGAGCTTTTCGCCCGTGCCCAGGAACTTGATCGGCTTGCCCGTGATCTCGCGTACCGAGAGCGCAGCACCGCCTCGGGCATCGCCATCAACCTTGGTCAGCACCACACCGGTCAGCGGCAGCGCATCGCCAAAGGCCTTGGCGGTGTTGGCCGCGTCCTGGCCGGTCATGGAATCGACCACGAACAGCGTCTCGATGGGGTCGAGCACGCCGTGGAGCTCGCGTACCTCCCCCATCATTTTCTCATCGATACCCAGCCGACCGGCGGTATCGACGATCAGCACGTCGTAAAACCCCTTGCGCGCGGCTTCCAGGGCGGACTTGGCGATCTTGGCCGGCTTGTCGGTCGAGGCACTTGGATGAAAACCGACATCGACATCGCTTGCCACCCGCTCGAGCTGGTCGATGGCCGCCGGACGATAGACGTCGGTGGAGACCACCAGCACGGATTTTTTCTCGCGCTGCTTCAGGTAGCGCGCCAGCTTGCCCACGGATGTGGTCTTGCCCGCGCCCTGCAGGCCGGCCATGAGCACGACCGCCGGCGGCTTGGTGCGCAGATTCAGCGATTCGTTGGCCTCGCCCAGCAGCTTGGTCAGCTCATCGCGCACGATCTTGACCAGCGCCTGACCGGGCGTAAGGCTCGTCATGACCTCCGAGCCGACCGCCCGCTCGCGGATATCGGCGATGAACTGCTTGACGACCGGCAGGGCCACGTCGGCTTCGAGCAAGGCCATGCGCACTTCGCGCAGCGTGGCCTTGATGTTGTCCTCGGTCAGCCGCCCTCGCCCGGAGAGCGTCTTGAAGCTGCGATTAAGCCGATCACTTAAGGAATCGAACATGCATCAATCCGTTGGTTTTTCGCGTGTCGCGCGGTTCTTGAACCGCGCCGGGCCGTCGGCGATCGGGCGCTGTCGGCGCCTGGACACCACGCAGCAACACATCGTCGATCGCCATCGAGGGCCCTAGTATAACGGCGATCAAGCGGGCGTCGTTTCTCGCAAGACGAAATCCGGCACAATACGATGTTATGAAGCGCGTTCAAACGAGCAACTGATGGCGTTCGTGGTCATCGAAGTCCTGCTGGCAGCCCTGGCCTACGGCATCGCAACGCGCGCGGTCTGGCAGCACCATGCCCAGGGCACACCCTATCTGCCGGTTACGCTATGGGCTGCGGCCGGGCTGGCGCTGCAGCTGGTATCGCTTGCACATCTGACGCTGTCGGCCGGGGCGATGATCATTGGCCTGGGGACCGCCCTGTCGTTGTTCGCCTGGCAGGCGGCCCTGCTGCTCTGGCTGTTCTCACTCAAGGAATCGGTGGGCGCGCTGGGGCTGGTGATGTACCCGGTGGCGGCCATCTGTGCCGTGGCCGGGCTTCTGGTGCCCGATCCTCATGGCGCACGCGAGGCGCTGGACTGGCCGATTCAGGCCCATATCCTGCTGTCGATTCTGGCTTACGGGCTGCTTACGCTCGGCGCGGTCCAGGCCGTGGTGCTCTCGTTACAGCACGGTCAGCTGCGCCGGCGCCCGCCGTCCGGGGTGTTCTCCACGCTTCCGCCGCTACAGACGATGGAGACCCTGCTGTTCCGTCTCATTGGCGGCGGGGTTTTCCTGCTGAGCCTGGCGATCGCCACCGGCGCGCTGTTCATCGATAATCTGTTCGCCCAGCACCTGGCGCACAAGACGATTCTGTCGATCTTCGCCTGGCTGGTATTTGCCACCCTGTTGTTCGGACGCTGGCGCTACGGCTGGCGCGGCCGGCTGGCCGTGCGCGGGGCGCTGGTGGGATATGTCCTGCTCGTGATGGCCTACTTCGGCAGTAAGTTGGTACTCGAGCTCGTCTTGGGCGAACATTGGTCCTGACCCACGGAGCGCGCCGAGCGTTGTGCCGGGTATTCCATTTGTTCACGAGTTATTAGTTCTTGGACGCTATTCCCCTATGGGTGCTGTTCTGCATCCTGATCGGCATGCTCATTCTGTCGGCCTTTTTCTCCGGCTCGGAAACCGGTCTGATGACCGTCAACCGCTATCGCATGAAGCATCTGGCCCAGACCGGGCACGGCGGCGCCACACGTGCCGCGGCCATGCTGGAGACGCCCGACAAGCTCATCGGGCTGATCCTGCTGGGCAACAACCTCGTCAATATCATCGCCTCGTCGCTGGCCACCGTGATCGGCATTCGCCTCTACGGCGATTTCGGCGTCGTGGTCTCGACGATCGCGCTGACCATCGTGGTGCTGATCTTCTCCGAGGTCACGCCGAAAACGCTCTCGGCGTTGTATCCCGAACGTATCGCCTATCCGGCGGCCTATGTCTACAAACCGCTGCTTCGGGTCTTCTGGCCGCTGGTGTATCTGTTCAACTCGGCCGGGCGCGGCGTGCTGTGGCTGCTGCGGGTCTCGCCCGACGATGCGGCCAGCCATTCGCTATCCTCCGAAGAACTGCGCACGGTCGTAACCGAGGCCGGCGCGATGATCCCGCGTCGTCACCAGCAGATGCTGTTGTCGATTCTGGATATGGAAAACGCCGCCATTGAAGACATCATGGTCCCGCGCAACGAGATCGTGGGCATCGATATCAGCAAGCCCTGGCCGGAAATCCTCGAACAGCTCGTACACAACCAGCACACGCGCCTGCCGCTCTATGACGGCTCGATCGACGAGATTCGCGGCATCGTGCACATGCGACGCATGCTGGCGCTGGTGTCCAACAACGAGCTGGACAAGGAGCACCTGCTGTCGCTGGCACGGGATCCGTATTTCATCCCGGAAAACACGCCGCTCAATCAGCAGCTGCTGAACTTCCAGAACCAGAAGCGCCGCATCGGCTTCGTGGTCGACGAATACGGCGATATTCAGGGTCTGGCCACGCTCGAGGATATTCTCGAGGAAATCGTGGGTGAGTTCACCACCGACCCGCTCACGCGGGTGAAAAACGTCACCATGGACGGCGACAACAGCTATCTCGTGGATGGCACGGTGGCGATACGCTCGCTCAACCGGGCCCTGGGCTGGCGCCTGCCGGTCGATGGGCCGCGAACCGTCAACGGTCTGATCACCGAACAGACCGAAACCATTCCCGAGCCCGGCACGCGCTTGAAGATCGGCAAATATGTCTTCGAGATCGTCGAGACCGGGGCCAATCTCGTGCAAACCGTGCGGGTACGCCCGCCGCGTCGCAAGCGCCGCGCCCGGGCCACGGACTCGGACGATGGCTGAGTTTCGGGCGTCGGTTTTCGGGTTATCCGCCGAATCTACGATGCGGTTGCGGCCTCGATGGCATCGCCCAGGCGCGCCACGCCCACAACTTCAAGCTCGCCCACGCGTTTGGATTTCGGCGCGTTGGCCTTGGGCACGATCGCCCGAGTGAATCCGTGCTTGGCGGCCTCGGCCAGGCGTTCCTCGCCGCCGGGCACGGGCCGGATCTCACCGGCCAGGCCCACTTCGCCGAAGATGATCAGCCGCTCGCCCAGCGGCTTGTCGCGAAAGCTCGACAAGGCCGCCAGGATCACGGCCAGGTCGGCCGCGGTTTCCGAGACCCGCATACCGCCGACAACGTTGACGAAAACATCCTGATCGCCCAGCGGTATACCGCCGTGGCGGTGAAGCACGGCCAGCAGCATGGCCAGACGCTGGGCATCCGGGCCCAGCGCCACGCGCCGCGGGTTGGACAGTTGCGACTCGTCCACCAGCGCCTGTACCTCGACCAGCATCGGGCGCGAGCCCTCGCGCGTGACCATGACCGCGCTGCCCGGCACAGCGGTTTCATGGCGCGATAGAAAGATTGCGCTCGGGTTGGTGACCTGCTTCAGCCCGGCCCCGGACATCGCGAACACGCCGAGTTCGTTGACAGCACCGAAGCGATTCTTGACGGCGCGTATCACACGAAAACGCGACGAGGCCTCGGCCTCGAAATAAAGCACGGTATCGACCATGTGCTCGAGCACGCGCGGCCCGGCGATCGTGCCCTCCTTGGTCACATGCCCCACGAGAATGAGCGCCGTGCCCGTGGCTTTTGCAAACCGCACGAGCATCGAGGCCGACTCGCGCACCTGGGAAACGCTGCCGGGCGCCGAGGATAACGCCTGGGAGAAGACGGTCTGAATCGAATCGATCACCAGCAGCCGCGGTGCCTGGGGCTTGGCCAGGGCCAACACGCGCTCGACGCAGGTCTCGGCCAGTACGGCCAGATCCGCATCGGCCACGCCCAGGCGCTGCGCGCGCAGCTGAACCTGCTCCAGCGATTCCTCACCCGTGTCATAAAGCGCCGGGATATCGTCCGACAATTGCGCCAGCACCTGCAGCAGCAGCGTGGACTTGCCGATACCGGGATCCCCGCCGATGAGAATGACCGATCCCGGTACCAGCCCGCCGCCCAGAACCCGGTCCAGTTCGGACAGGCCGGTCGGCGTGCGCGGCGTCTCGCGCGGCGTGATGGCGTTGAGCTTCTGTACCTGGGGCGTGGTATCGCCAAACGACACCGGCGGCGCAGTGCCCCCGGGCTTGGACGGTGCCGCCGGTACGGTCTCGGTCAGTGTGTTCCAGGCGCCGCAGTCCGGGCATTGGCCCGACCATTTCGGCTGGGTGGCACCACAGGATTCACAGACGAACACGGTCTTGGATTTGGCCATGCAGAATCGGCTCGCGCTTGGCTGGCAAAAGCAAACGGGCATACTAGGGTTCAAGACTTGTTGATGCACGCGCCAGCCACTCCATGACCGACCCCGCCATACCCGCCAACCCATCGTCTGACATCGACCGCGAGGATTTCGAGTTCGATAGCCATGGCACGACCTGTCGTGCCTGGTTCTATGCCGCGCAACACGAAGGCCGGATGGATAGCCGAGGCGTGCCCTGCATCGTCATGGCCCACGGCCTGGGCGGCACACGCGACGCCGGTCTGGCGCCCTATGCGGCGGCCTTTGCCGAGGCCGGTTTTGCGGTCCTGCTGTTCGATTATCGTTATTTCGGAGCCAGCGACGGCCAGCCGCGCCAGCTGCTGAAAGTCTCGGCGCAGCAGGCCGATTGGCGTGCCGCAATCAAGGCCGCCCGCGCGGTCGACGGCGTGGACGCCGAGCGCATCGCACTGTGGGGCACCTCGTTCTCGGGCGGGCACGTCGTGGCCGCGGCCGCAGCGGATTCGCGGATTGCCGCCGTGGTCTCACAGGGCCCGATGCTGGACGGGCTGGCCTCGGTACTGGAAGTGCTCAAGCAAAACGGGCTCTGGCATGTCGCCAAACTCACTTTCGCTGCGCTGCGCGACCAGCTGGCGGATCTGGCCGGCGCATCGCCCCATCGTATTCCGCTGGTCGGCCACCCGGGCGAGCTGGCGGCCATGAATACGCCGGATGCCCGTGACGGCTATCTGGCCATCGCCCCGGACGATTTCGACAACCGCATGACCGCCCGCATGGTGGCAACGCTGGCGCTCTATCGACCGGGCCGCAAACTGAGCCGGATCCATTGTCCGGTGCTGGTCCAGATCTGTAACGACGACAGCGTGGCCCCGGCCGCGGCCTCCGAGGCCATGGTCGAGCGCGGCGACGACAATATCATCGAGCGCCACTACCATCTGGGCCACTTCGATATCTATCGCGGCGCCGGCTTTCGGCGTGCCAACGCCGATCAGCTCGACTTCTACAAGCGTGCCCTGGCGCGTCGCGCCTAGGCGGCATTGAGTTCCGGTATTCGATGGTTCGGCACGCCAGCCGTGCAAACGCGAGGGCGGCGACAACACCTCTACAGAACGTCGAAACGCACCCGCGGGGTCAGCCGACAGAACAACTCATAGGCGATGGTGCCGGCGGCCCGGGCGACATCGTCGACGGGCAGGCCGCGGCCCCACAGCGTGGCGCGATCGCCTAAGGCTGCGTGGGGCGCCGCGCGCAGATCGACCGTGATCATGTCCATCGACACCCGCCCGACGAGCGGCACGATGGCATCACCGATGGCCACCGGCGTGCCCGAAGGCGCGTGGCGCGGATAACCATCACCGTAGCCGATGCCGATCACGCCGATCGGCATCGGCTCGGGGGTCAGCCAGGTTGCGCCGTAGCCGATCGGCTCGCCCGTGCCGAGATCACGCCGGCTGATCAGGGGCGCGCTCAGATGCATCACCGGCGCCAGATCCAGGTCGGCACTGGTGCGATCGATCATCGGCGAGCTGCCGTAGAGCATGATGCCCGGGCGCAATCGGTTGGCGTGGCTGGCCGGCCAGGCAATCACGCCGGCCGAATTGGCGATCGAGCGTGGCACATCCAGGGCGCTCAGGGCCTCGTCGAAACAGGCCAGCTGATGATGCGTCAGCGGATCGCGCGGGTCATCGGCACAGCCGAGATGGGTCATGCAGCCGGCGAGCCGCACTCGGGCCATGGCGTTGATATCCGCGATCAGAGCACGCGCCTCGTAGGCCGGAAAGCCCAGACGATGCATACCCGAGTCGAGCTTCAACCAGGCAGCCAGTTCCGGTCCGCGATAATCGGCCAGCGCAGCCAGATGGGCGCGCTCGAAGATCACCGGCGTGATGGCGTGCTCGCCCATCGCTTCGAGCACGTCGGCACTCAGCGGTTGGGACAGCGTCATGATCGGCTGCGTGATGCCCGACCAGCGCAGCTGTAGCGCCTCCTCGAGGCTCGAGACCGCAAACCCGTCACAGCCGGCCTCAGCCAGCGTCGAGGCCACAACGCCGACACCGTGGCCATAACCATCGGCTTTGACAGCGGCGAAGATCTCGCCCGCCGGCGCCAGGTCCCGCACTCGGGCCAGGTTGTGCACCAGTGCGGCGCGATCGATGGTGGCAACAGCACGTTCCATCAGTCGATGAAGTCCTCGTCGTAGTGATCCTGCAGGTTTTCGAAGCGGGTCAGGTGCGACAGGAACGCCATGCGTGCCACGCCCAGCGGGCCGTTACGCTGCTTGCCGATGATGATCTCGGCCACGCCCTTGTCGTCGCTGTCTTCGTTGTAGACCTCGTCACGATAGACGAACAGGATCACGTCAGCGTCCTGCTCGATACCCCCGGATTCACGCAGATCCGACATGCGCGGGCGCTTGTTGTCACGCTGTTCGACCTGACGGTTGAGCTGGGACAGGGCGATGACCGGCACATTGAGCTCCTTGGCCATGGCCTTGAGCTGACGCGAGATCTCCGAGATTTCGTTGGTTCGGTTTTCCTTGGTGCCGGGGACCTGCATGAGCTGCAGGTAATCGACCACGACCAGCCCGATATCGTGCTCGCGCTTGAGACGCCGCGCCCGGGCACGCATTTCCGATGGTGACAGACCAGCCGTGTCGTCGATGAACAGCTTGGCGTTCTCGTTCATGATCCCGATGGCCGAGGTGATCTTTGGCCAATCGTCCTCGGTCAGCCGGCCGGATCTCAGGCGCGACTGATCCACCCG
>PBAO01000067.1 GCA_002715985.1 Lysobacterales bacterium
ATGGGCCTGTTGTGCCTGCCCGCGCCTGAGGCGCTTGTGGCCCGCGAAACATCGCAGATTCTGGCCGGTGTAGCCGTGGGCCTGGTCGCCGGGCTGACGTATGCGTTGTATTCCTGGTCAGCGCGTCATGTCATGCAGGCCGGCGTATCGTCCGCCGCGGCGATGGGGGCCACCTTCGGGCTCGGCGGCTTGTTGTTGCTGCCGGTGTTGCTGGTGACCGGCGCGCCGTTTCTGGCCTCCTGGCCCAACTTTGCTGTGGGCGCTTATATGGCGCTGGTGCCGATGTTTATCGGCTATGTCTGTTTTGGCCTGGGACTGGCGCGGGTGCGGGCCAGCCTTGCCACGACGATCACACTGATCGAGCCGGTCGTGGCCGCCTTGCTGGCTATCATCGTCGTGGGCGAGACGCTATCGGCGCTGGGGTGGCTGGGTATCGCGCTGATCATCGCCAGTCTAATGGTCATCACTCTGCCCTGGCCGGCCCGGCGCGCCGCTCGGCCACAATCGGCGGCATAAGCAGGCGATCAGGCCCGCGAGCGCGCCCGTGGCAATACCAGGTTGAGCACCACGCCCAGCACGCCGGCCAGGGCGATGCCCTGCAGCTCGAAACGCCCGGCCTCCAGATGCAGGCCGCCGATGCCACAGATGAGAATCAGGCCCACGATGGCCAGATTGCGGGATTGGGTCAGATCCTCGCCGGATTCGACCAGTGTGTTCATGCCCACCACCACGATGGCACCGAACAAGAGCACGATGATGCCGCCCATCACCGGCGTGGGGATCGAGGCCAGCACCGCGCCAAGCTTGCCGGAAAACGAGAACAGGATCGCGAACAGTGCCGCCCATGTCATGAGCGCGGGGTTCGTCGCACCGGTCAGCGTCACCGCGCCCGTGACCTCGGAATACGTGGTGTTGGGCGGCCCGCCGAGTGCAGCGGCCAGCCCGGTGGCCAGGCCATCGCCGAACAGCGTGCGATCGACGCCGGGATCGACCAGATAATCACGCCCGGTGACCGAGCGGATGGCGATGATATCGCCGAAATGCTCGATTGCCGGGGCGATGGCCACGGGCAGCATGAACAGCACGGCCTGCCAGTTGAACGCAGGCGCGACAAAGTCCGGCATGGCGATCCACGGTGCCGTGCCGATCGCATCCAGATCCACAATGCCGAAACAAAGACTGGCGCTATAACCGGCCGCCACGCCGCAGATGATGGGCAACAGGCGCATGAAGCCGTGGGCCAGGAGCGACACACCGAGCGTGGTGACCAAGGCGATGAGGGCCACGATACAGGCCGTACTGCGGGCCACGAGCTGGGTGTCCCCGCTGCTGTCGTGTCCGGTGGCCAGATTGATGGCCACCGGCGCCAGCACCAGCCCGATGACCATGATGACCGGGCCGGTGACCACCGGCGGCAACAGACGTGTAACGAACCCCACGCCACGCCAGGCGATGAGCCCGCCGAGCGCCATGTAGGCGATACCGGCGGCCATCAGCCCGCCCAGCGTGGCCGGGATGCCCCAATGCGCCACGCCGTAGATGATGGGCGCGATGAAGGCGAAGGAGGAAGCCAGGAACACAGGCACCCGGCCACGCGTGATGATCTGAAACACCAGCGTGCCCGCCCCGGCGGTAAACAGGGCCACATTGGCGTCCAGCCCGGTCAGCAGCGGCACCAGCACCAGCGAGCCGAAGGCCACGCACAGCATCTGGGCGCCGAGCAGCCCGTCGCGCAGGCGAAACGCATAATCCTCGGCGCGTGCGACGCGCGCGGTGCTCTGACTCATCGCGATGGCTCGTCGGTCCGGCTATTTGGTGCCGTACATGCGGTCACCGGCATCACCCAGGCCCGGGCGGATATAGCCGTGATCGTCCAGGCGCTCGTCGAGCGCCGCCGTCCACACCGCCACATCGGGGTGAGCCTGTTTCATCGCCGCCACGCCTTCCGGCGAGGCCAACAGACAGAGGAAACGGATATTGGTCGCCCCGATCTTCTTCAGGTGCTCGATGGCAGCGATGGCCGAATTCCCGGTGGCCAGCATCGGATCGACCACGATCACGAGCCGTCCGCCCAGATCATCCGGCATCTTGCAGTAGTACTCCACGGCTTCCAGTGTGTCCGGATCCCGATACATGCCGATATGACCCACCCGCGCCGAGGGCATGAGCTCAACCATGCCTTCGAGCAGGCCATTGCCGGCGCGCAGGATCGAGACGAAACACAGCTTCTTGCCCGCCAGAACCGGGGCGTCCATGGTTTCCAGCGGGGTCTCGATCTCTTCGGTCGTCAGCTCCAGATCGCGCGTGATCTCGTAGGTCAACAGATGCGCGACCTCGCGCAGAAGCGAGCGAAACTTCTGAGTCGAGGCGGTCTTGCGACGCATCAGCGTCAACTTGTGCTTGATCAACGGATGATCGACGACGGTGAGATGCGCGTCCATGGCGTTCCTTTGCTTGCGAGCCGGCCGGGCGTTGGGCGGCCCCTATGCTACACCGCGCGTCGAGACGATCGCATGGCTTGCGCTCATCCGCAGGGAACAACCTGGTCGAACAGCCATGCCATGAAGCGCGCCGCCAGCAGCGGCGGCTGGCCCCGGTTCGGGGTGACCAGGGCGAATTCGAACGGCGTATCGATACTGCACGCGGTGCCGAAGGGAGCCACCAGTGCCCCGCTGGCCAGGCGATCGGCGACAAGCACATGGCTGGCCAGTACGATGCCGTTGCAATCTCCGGCGGCCACCAGTGCGTCGTCATAATGGCTGTGCCGAGCCATGATTCGTGCGTTCTGGCCATGGCCGGCATGGGCCGTCAGCCAATCCGCCCAACCGGGCAGATCGCCGCGCATGAGCGCCGGCTGTCGTGCCGGCCATCGAACCTCGAACAAGGGATAGGCCGCCCAATCCAGCGTTGATGGGTCAGCACGCTCGCGCGCCAGGGCATGATCGGCCGCCACGACCGGCAACAGCCGATCCGTCATCAGGCGCCGATGCGCCACGCCCGGCCACGGGCTGCGGCCATAGCGCACGGCCAGATCGATCCGGTCCCCTTGCCAACTGGGCGCGATGAAGGCCTGGCTGGCCTCGATATCCACGGCTGGCGATCCGGCGTCAAAAGCCGCGATTCGCGGACCCAGCCAGTGCCTGGCAAATGACGGCGGCACGCTGATCGACAGCGTCTGGCCGCCGGCCGGGCGTTCGATCGCTGCGGCCCAGGCGGTCTCGATGGCATCGATGTTGGGCGCGATCGCATCCAGCAGCGTCTGGCCGTGTGCATTGAGCGCCACCCCCTGCGACCGACGCTCGAACAGGGGCGTACCCAGGCGCGTTTCCAGCTGGCGAATACGACGACTCACGGCCCCGGGCGTGACCGACAGCTGGCCGGCCGCGGCACGAAAACTCTCGGCACGGGCCGCCGCCACGAATACCGCCAGCGCAGCGATCGGAGGGCTAGTTGCCATCAGGGTGATTTTTTCTCAACACGGCCATCAGTTTAATCGTTTGCGCGGGCCCAGGGGCACTGCTTCACTGCCGGCCCGCTCTCGAACCGGTGCGATCATGACAACCGATACCTCCTCGGCCAGCGCCGCCCAGGCCGTGCGCCGCCCCCTGGATATGCAGGCGGCCGGGCTGATGCTGATCTTCTGTATCGCGCTGGGCCTGCAACAGGTCGCGATCAAGGCCGTGGCCGAAGACATCAGCCCGCTGGCCCAGATCGCGTTGCGCTCGGTGATCGCCCTCGCCCTGATCGTGGGCACCGCCCGGCTGCGCCGAATCGCGCTCTGGGTGCCGGCCCAGTTCGGCCCGGGGCTTGTCGTGGGCATCGGCTATACGCTGGAGTTCGCGTTCGTGGCCTACGGGCTGAACTACACCTATGCCGCGCATATGTCGGTGTTTTTATACACCGCGCCGGTGTTCGCGGCGATCGGCCTGCATCTGTTCGTGGCCGGTGAGCAGCTCGGGCCGCGCCAGTGGCTGGGCGTGGGCATGGCTTTTGCCGGGCTCGTGGTGGCCCTGGCCCCGCGTGGCACGGTATCGGCCGATATTCTGATCGGCGACGGCCTTGGCGTACTGGCCGGGCTGTCCTGGGCCGCCACGACGCTGACGCTTCGCACCACCACGCTGTCCGAGGCGCCCTCGCTACGCACGGTGGCCTATCAGCTGGCCGTGGCCGCGGCGGTGTTGTTACCGGCCACCGCGCTTCTGGGCGGCTTTACCGAGATGCAGCTGACTCCGCTGGCCGTGGCCAGCCTGTCGTTCCAGGCGCTGATCGTCTCGTTTGCCGCACTGCTGCTCTGGTTCTGGCTGCTTCGGCGGTATCTGGCCTCGCGGATCGGCGTCTTCGCCTTCCTGTCGCCGATTTTCGGGGTGGTCTTCGGCGTCGTGCTGATGGGCGATCCGATATCAATGAACTTCGCCATCGGTGGCATCGCCCTGCTTGCGGGCCTGCTGCTGGTCAACGCGCCTGGCCGGCACGGCCGGGCTCGGGCAGTAGCAAGGCAAGAGACGAATAGAGAATAAGCCATGCCGGACATGCTGGCCGGCCAATGCCTGTGCGGCGCGGTCGCTTATCGCGTCAAAGCCGTCGTACTGGCCTTCTATTACTGCGAGTGCGTGCCGTGTCGAAAGACCACCGGTTCGAGCGCGGCCACGAATCTCAAGGTGGCGCCCGTGCCGATCGCATGGCACCGCGGAGCCGATCTTGTCCGGCTTTATCGCGATCGCCACGGCCGTCATTTCTCGAAAGCGTTCTGCACGATATGCGGCGCCGGCCTGCCTTATATCAGCCGCGATGGTAACGCGCTGATCGTACCGGCCGGATCACTCGACGGCCCACCGCCAATGGCCGTGGGCCATCGTCAATTCGCGGCCGAGCGCCCCGACTGGGCAACGCTCGACCACGAGCTGCCGGCCTATCGCGGATTTGCACCGACAACCGATAACGGTGCCCAGGACGTGTCGTCATGAGATAAGGCGGCGCATCGGTGGCCAGGCCGCGGCAAGACGAGGCATCGCGAGCGTCGCGTGGTCGCTTTACGTGAGCGAGCCCCTAAAAATCAACCATGGCGCAGGATGGTCGGGGCTTGGCCGCCGACCCATCGTTATATCTTGGGGGTGGCCCGCGCCGGACGCGCCCGGCGCGGGCAATGCAACGTCATATCTTATGACGACACGCCCTAGACCTTGAGCACCAGCTTGCCGAAGTTATCGCCCGAGAACAGTTTGTTCAGCGTCTCGGGGAAGGTGTCGAAGCCTTCGACGATGTCTTCGCGGTGCTTGAGGTCACCGGCGCTGATCCACTCGGCCATGTCCTTCGCGGCCTGTGGGTAGCGATCGGTGAAATCGAAGACGATGAAGCCTTCCATACGCGCCCGATTGACCAGCAGCGACATGTAGTTCTTCGGCGCGTAGGCGGCATCGCTCATCTTGCCGCCGGTCTTGTTGTACTGCGAGATGGCCCCGCAGATGACCACGCGCGCGCCGAGGCGCAGGTTGGCCAGGGCTGCATCGAGGATCTCGCCGCCGACGTTGTCGAAATAGACATCCAGGCCGTCCGGGCAATGGCGTTTGACGGCATCGGCGACGTCTTCGTTCTTGTAGTCGATGGCCGCGTCGAAGCCCAGCTCGTCGACGATGTAGTCGCACTTGGTCTGGCCGCCGGCGATGCCCACGACATGACAGCCTTTCTTCTTGGCGATCTGGCCGACCAGTGCGCCCACGGCCCCGGAGGCAGCCGAGACCAGCACCGTATCGCCGTCAGCCAGGGCGCCGACCTCGAGGATACCGAAATAAGCGGTCATGCCCGGCATGCCGAGCGCGCCGAGATAGACAGGCAGCTCGGCCAGATTGGTATCGACCTTGCGCAGCTGCTCGCCCGGAAAGACCGCGTGGGTCTGTACGCCCATGTTGGCGGCTACCTTGTCGCCGGCCGAAAAATCCGGGTGCCTGGAATCGATGACGGTGCCGGCCGCACCGGCCCGCATGACTTCATCGATACCGACCGGCTTGATATACGACCTGCCGGCGTTCATCCAGCCGCGCATGGCCGGATCCAGCGAGATGTAATCGATGGCAACGCGGACTTCACCGTCGCCGGCCTCGGGCAAAGGTTCGGTGGTCAGCGCGAAGTCCTCGCGCTCGGGCAGGCCGTTGGGGCGACGGGCCAGACGGAATTGACGATTTTCGATGGTGCTCATGGCATATCCATTGGCGTGATGTGGCTTGAACATAGGCGCCTCGGCGCCGTTGTGACAAGGGCTCATCTCGCCGCGCAAGCCAGAGCCCTGTCATGGCGCGCCGTAGCATGGGGTCAACGCGGGCGCGTCGAGGCGCTGTTCGAGGTAATGCCGCTTATCGAGCGGGTCTCGGAGGCCTGGTTGGCACGCCCGGCGCGGGCGATGAGCAGGATCGCCACCAGCGCCGCGGCCCCCACGGCATCACTCAGCCAGCCGGGAAATATCAAGGCCAGCGCGCCGACGAGAGCGACCAGCCGCCAGGGAATGGCCAGACAGGTATACAGATACCCCTCGAACGCGATCGCCAACAGCCCCACGCCCAGCACGCCCGTGGCCGCGACGTGCAGGATCTCGACCGTGCTGGCCTCGATCATGAGCATGGCCGGGGCAAAGACGAACATATACGGCACCACGAAGCCGGCGATCGCCAGGCGCATGGCGGCCACGCCGGTGGCATTCGGCGAGCCGCCGGCCACGCCGGCCCCGGCATAGGCAGCCAGGGCCACCGGCGGCGTGAGATTGGCGAAGATGCCGAAATAGAAGACAAACATATGGGCCACGAACACGGCCGTATCGTTATCGCCGGTCAGCGCGCGAAACGCCGGCAGCTGCAACAGAATAGGCGCGGCCATGGTCGAGGTGATGATGTAGCAGGGAATGCTCGGCAGGCCCATGCCCAGAACGATCGAGGCCAGCATGGTCAGTACCAGCGTAACCAGCAGCTGGATCGTGGGTGAGGGAATGGCCTGGCCCATCGAGACCACCCAGGCCGCGGCATCGAGTGCGATGCCGGTGAGGGTCGCCACGCCGACCACGATGCCTACCGCGCCACAGGCGATGGCCACGGGAATGGCGTTGCGCACGCCCTCGACCATGGCGTCGCGGCAATCGAAGGTATTCATGGTCTCGGCTTCGGGCACGGGCAGGCCGCGGCGCAGCAGGTTGATGATGATCGGCCCGGCGATGACCCCGAACAGGAACAATCGATCGGGGCTGATGGCCGGCAGGGCCTGGCCGGCCAGCCAGGCTTGCCACTGTGGCTCGACGACCATCACCGCAAGTACGAGCGCCAGCCCGGCGACCAGACGAGGCGTGCCACAGATCAGCACCGTGGCCGCGATTGACCAGACAGCGGCGAAGAACGGCGCCCGCCCGTCGAAGATCATCCACAACAGGATGACCATGGGCAACAACAGATGCCCGCGCCGCAGCATGACCTCGCGGATCGGCGTGAGCTCGGATCGGGGGATGCCCGACAAGCCGAGCGCCACGGCCCGCAGATGCACCTGAAAGAGAATCCCCAGATAGAACAACAGCGCCGGCACGATGCCCGCGAGCATAATCTGGGCATAGGGCACACCCAGCACCTCGGCCATGATGAAGGCCGCCGCGCCCATGATTGGCGGCAGGATCTGCCCGCCCACGCTGGCCGCGGCCTCGACCGCACCGGCGAAGTTGGCGGCATAGCCCGTGCGCTTCATCAAGGGAATGGTGAAAGCCCCAGTGGTGACCACGTTGGCAATCGCCGAGCCGTTGATCGAGCCCAGAAAGCCGCTGGCCACCACGGCCACCTTGGCGGGCCCGCCGCGCGAGGGCCCGGCCACGGCCAGCGCCAGATCGTTGAATAACGCCCCCAGGCCGGATTTGACCAGAAACGCGCCGAACAGAATGAACAGAATGATATAGCTGGCCGAGACGGCGATGGCCGTACCCAGCAGCCCTTCGGTGATGAACACCAGATGCGAGACGATCTGCTGGGTGGTGGCCAGCACGATCGACTCGGACAGATGGGCATAGAGCGAGAGTTTGGCGTAGAAGCCATAGACGAGTGCTGCGATACACAGCAGCGGCAGGCCCCAGCCGGTCACGCGACGTGCGGCATCGACGACGAGCGCCAGTGCCGCCAGGCCCACGATCATATCGATATTGTTGATGCGACCGGCCGAGATGATGATCCGATCGGCAGCAATCATCATGTAACAGCCGATTGCGATCGAGATCAGCGCCAGCGCCACGTCCACGATATGCACGCGGTCATTGGAGGCATGACGCGAGAACGGAAAGAGCACGAACGCCAGGCCCAGCAACGTATACAGATGGATCGAGCGCTGGACGACATCCACGAACGGCCCGGCATAGGCGGTATACAGATGAAACAGCGACAGGACGACCGACACGGTCGCGATGACGATCAGCCAGAGGCCGCGCAGACCTTCACGCTTGCGCGACTCGGGGTCGTACTGCTTGAGGGTTTCGTCGACGCCTTCGGCCGGCACGTCGGGCGCTTGGTGTGATGGTTCAGTCATGGTCGAACAGTTCCTTCCAGATGACCGCACCCCGGCGGCGTGTTTGTATCGCGAACGACAATAGCGGCGCGGCATGCGAATGCGACAACGCCTGCCACGGCCCGTCGCCGATGCGTATCCGGTAATTCTCGGCCGCAGCCGCCTGATAGGTCAGATCCGGCACCGCTCGGTCGATGCCCGACATCACCACCCAGCCATCGACCACGCGCGTCCGGCGCCCGGCATGGGCCGGCACCCCGGCACCGAAGGTCTTGAAACGAGTCTGTGTCAGCCACAGCGCGTGGTGGATGTTCTTGAAGGTCTCGATCCACGTCTCTCTTTCGACCGAGTGGCGCCAGGCGATATGAAACACATCGCCGGTCTCCAACACGGCCACACGACGCACCGGTGAACCGGGCGCATCGACTTGGCGCACGACCAGACAATCGACACGCTGGCTCAGCCAGACCAGCGCTCCGCCCGCGGCGATCGCTGCCACGAGCTGTACATAACGACGCGCGTAACAGGCCAAGCGTTACTGGGCGGGGCTCGTGTCCTTGCCGGCCTGATTACCAGCCTGGCCATCGGTTTGGGCAGCGCCCTGATCCGAGGCGCCCTCGTCGTAGAACCGGCGCGCACCCGGATGAACCGGCAGCACGAGGTTCTGGTCGAGCTGGTCGGGGCTGATCGTCTTCAGTGCGCCGATCGAAACCGAATCACTCGTGATATAGCCGGCAAGCCGCTTGGCCAGGTCGTAGGCCACGTCCTCGTTCAACGAGGCCGGAACGATCAACAGGTTGCGGATGGCTACGGTATGCACGGCCTTGTTCAGGTCGTAGCGTTCGGGCACATGAGCCGGAATATCGTAGTGCTCGTAGTACGGGTAGTCCTTGAGCAGTTTGTCTTCTGTTGTATCGGCCACGTTGACGAAGTGGGCATCGTTGTTCTGAAACAGTCCGGTAATGGCCGAGTTCGGCACGGCCGAGGTGAAGAAGGCCACGTCCAGATTGCCGTTGCCCATGGCGGTCACCGAATCGGCATAGCCGGTATGCGAGACCTGCGCCAGGTCGTCGTAGGACAACCCTGCCGCGCCCAGGAGCTTCTTCGCGCTGGCCTCCACGCCCGAGCCGACCTTGCCCACACCGACGCGTTTGCCGGCCATGTCGGCCACGGAGTCGATATTCGAGCCGTCCATGGCCACGATCTGGACCACGTTGGGAAACAGGCCCGCCAATGCATCGATGCGCGCCGGGCGGCCGGCGAACTGGTTATTGCCATGGACCGCGTCATAGGCCACATCGCTCATGACGACCGCAATCTGGTTGGTGCCGTTCATGATGTTGTTGATGTTCTGGACCGAGGCACCGGTGGCCACGACCTGGACGTTATCGATCAGCGGGCTGTCCTCGAAGACGGGTTTGAGCGCTCCGCCCAGTGGGTAATACGTGCCCGAGGTGCCGCCGGTGCCGAAGATGAGATTGATCGGCGCCTGGCCGCTCGTGTCGCCGTCGGCCTGGTCGGCCTCGTCGCTCTGGCCGCCACAGCCGGCCAACGTCAGACCACAGGCCAACAGCACGACAGAGCTCAGAACACGTTTGATCATTATCTTCCTTTTGGTTGCCGTCGAGCGCATGCCCGAACGATGGATAAGGCAGTGATACCAAAGCGTTTCAGCGCCGACAATTGGCATTAAGTCGAGCCCCGTCGCTGACGGTCGCGTGCAGGTGCCGGGCCCCGCCGGTTTCGGCTCGGCGGCCCCGTTCTGATGGGGCTCTGGTTGCCGTTGCCGGTCGACTTATGCCGGCTTGAAGAAAGACATGGGGCTTGTCAGACATGAACGGCCACCCGAGGGTCTTGGCGTACGCCTGCGTGCCCGTCGCGGGCCGTATCGAGGCGGGCCGGCCCCGCTTATAGTCGTGGGCGGCCTGACGACCTACAGGCCGCCGGCCTGGGGGCAGGCTCGCCATGCCGGGCATCGCGTGCGTGTTGACGGGTGCGTTCGGCGCGCCGCGCGTACGGAAATGACGCCAAGGCGACGCGGGTTAGTGCGCGCCGGCGATCCGATGCCCGCCGCTGTATATATTGAAGCGATGTCCGCGTAGAAAGCCCACGAGTGTCACGTCGAACTCACGAGCCAGCGCCACGGCGTAGCTACTGGGCGCCGAAATCGCACAGACCACGGCCAGACCGGCCATGACCGATTTCTGCAGCAGCTCGTAGCTGGCTCGGCCGGACAGCAGCAGAATATGGTCGGTCAACGGCAGCCGATGGGCCAGCAGCGCCCGCCCGATGAGCTTGTCCAGGGCATTGTGGCGGCCGACGTCCTCGGCCAGATCAATCAGCTGGCCCTGGCCGTCGAACAGGCCGGCGGCATGAATACCCCCGGTCGAGGAGAACACCCCCTGCTCACCTCGCAGTGTATCCGGCAGGCCCAGCAACACCTCGGGCGCAAGGCCCGCGATCCGGTCGGTACGACGGTCTTGCGGTCGTGGCGGCGAGAAGCTGGGCTTGCCACAGACCCCACAGGCCGAGGTAGCCACCGTGCTGCGCTCGATACGGTCCAGGCGCGCCCGTGCCTCGGGTTTGAGCATCATGCGGATCACGTCTGCCTCGCCCGGGCTGTGCTCGAGATAAACGATCTCTTCGGGGGCGTGGATCACGCCCTCGCTGTGCAACAGCCCGGCCGCGAGTGCCCGATCGGCCCCCGGGGTGCGCATGGTGATCAAGGGCGCGGCCCCCGCGACATGGATCTCCAGTGCCCGCTCGACGGCCAACGCATCGTCCACGGCGCGCCAGTTGCCGTTTTCAAACGCGGTGATCGGCGTATCGAGACGCCCAGCGTGGGCCTGCGGCTCGAGGGTATCGGTAAAGTGGGTGGGATGCGGCATAACCTTAGAATAACGCGATCGAGATACCCGCCGTTGTCTTTCGAGGCACGCTCGTTGCCGGTGACTCGTTATACTTGCGCCCCGTTTGGCTGTAGTAGCCAAAAAATTGTCTGGTTCCAGCCGTGCGTGTGATATGTCGCTGATTTCTATTTTCGTTCACACGCTCAACACGACGCTGCCGGTCTTTGCCCTGGTCTTTGCCGGTATCCTCATGCGACGGGCCAACTGGATCGATGACCGGTTCGTTTCGGCCGCCTCGACGATCGTGTTCAAGGCCAGCATGCCGGCGCTGATCTTTGTCTCGATCGTGGGGGCCGATCTGACCGAGGCCTTTCGCCCGCGGCTTCTGATCTATTTCGGGCTGGCCTCGATCGTGTCGTTCTTCGCGGCCTGGGCCTGGGCGATATGGCGTGTACCGCCGGCTCAGCGCGGGGTCTATACCCAGGGCGCCTTCCGTGGCAACTGCGGCATCATGGGCCTGGCCCTGGCGCAGAATCTCTACGGCGATTTCGGTCTGTCCGCAGGCAGTATCCTGGTGGGCGAGGTCATTCTCGTTTACAACGTGTTCTCGGTTGTCGTGTTGACCTGGTACCAGCCGGACCAGACCGCGGACTGGCGCTCGATCGGTCGCGGTATTCTGCGCAACCCTTTGATTCTGGCCACGATTCTGGCCGGCGCCGTGGCGGCTTCCGGCCTGAGCATACCCACCTGGGTAATGACATCCGGCGACTACTTCGCCCAGCTCACCCTACCGCTGGCCTTGATCTGTATCGGCGGCGCGCTCTCGGTGCGCGCGCTTTACGATGCCCGTGGCGTGGCGTTTTCGGCCAGTGTTCTAAAGCTGATTGTCTTGCCCATACTGGCGACCGCCGGCGCCTGGCTGATCGGCTTCGAGCCACGCGAACTGGGGCTGATGTTCGTCTATTTCGCCTGCCCGACGGCCGCGGCCAGCTTCATCATGGTCGAAGCCATGGGCGGCGATGCCCGCCTGGCGGCCAATATCGTGGCCGTGACCACGCTACTGGCCAGTCTCACGATCTCGACCGGCGTGTTCGTTTTGAAGGCCGCAGGACTGATCTGAAGACAGCAAGAAAATCCGCCAATGCACGCCGATGACGCAGATTTGGGCTTTCCGATCGCTCGGTCTTTACGGCCAGGTACTCGCCCCGCGCCACATCGAGCTCGAGGATAAGTTTGTTTCTCGGATTTCCTGTGCCCAACCGTGCTTGGCGGCCGGTCGGAGGCTGTTCGTCTAGGCCTTGCGCAGCACAAAGTGTTATTGAGTCGTAATCGCCAACGCCACACCAAGTCCCAATCTGCGTCATCGGCGTGTAGCGACGGATTGGCTTTTTTCAGTCGCCCTCGTTCTTGGACGTATCGCTCTGCCCCGACGCCTGGCGCTGGCTTTCGGCCGAAAACGCTTTCACACCCTCGATAACCGGGGCCAGCGTATGCCAGAGGTCTTCGTCGCGCAGCAGCTTGAACACGCCGGTAATGCCGGGCGGGTCGTAGCTGGAATCGTGCTTGCCATCGGCGGTTTCGCCGGCCCGATCCATGCCCTTGTTGACGGCGTCGAACGTACGTTCGAGCTGATCGGGATCGATCCGGCCCAGCTGCTTGGCCAGGACCAGCAGATTGCGCATGCCCGCCTGGCCCTGGGGGGTGTTCATGCTTTCCAGGGCAATCATGGATACATCGGGCATCGCACCCACGAAATCCTTGACCCAGCGCATGAGGCCGGATTCGTAGAGCTGATCGAGCAGCCCGTTGATTTCAGCGATGCGCCCTTCGAACTTCTCCAGCTCGTCCCGGGTTTCGGGATGCAGCTGCTTGGCTTGTTCGGGGCGATAGTGAATCTGTTGTGCCATCGGGAAACTCCTGCAAGAGAGGACGCCGGGCCGTACGGGTGACGGCCCGTCTTGAATGACGGCCTACAAGCCGCTGCCGGTCGGTTTCATCTTAGGCGGCCGCTTGTAGTCGTCGCGCTCCCATTTCTGATCCACCTGCACGCCGGTCGTGGGATGGCGTGGCTTGTTGCGCTGGTTGTTGGGCTTGAGCGGCGGATCGGTCTGCTCATTGAGGACTTCCATCTTGACCGCCAGCTCCTTGTAGGCCGGGGTATCGGTGTCCTTGTCAGCCTTGAAGCTCGTGAGCACGTTGATGCATTCGATGTTCTTCTTGCCATGCTGTGGCATGTACATCTGATTGCCCTGAACCCGATCAGTGACTTCCACGGCCACTTTCACGGCGCCCCGACGTGACTTCAAGCGCACGAGCGAGCCGGTCTCGATGCCGCGTTCCTCGGCCAGCTCGGGCGAGACTTCAACATAGCTGCCGCGGATCTTGAAGATGATGCCATCGGTTTCGTCGGTCAGGTTGCCCTGGTGGAAATGCTCCAGGATCCGGCCGTTGTTGAGATGCAGGTCGTATTCCTCGTCGACCTGATCGCTGGGCTCGGTCCAGGCGATCGGGTACAGCTTGGCGCGACCGTTTTCGAAGTGGAACTTCAGATCACCGTCTTCCTGTAGATACAGGTTCTTGGTGCCGTGGCCACGCTCGAAGACCGGCCACTGCTGCGAGTTGAAACCTTCCAACTGATCATAGCTGACCCCCTTGAACATCGGCGCCAGGCCCGCTGCCTCGTCCATGATTTCGCCGGGATGGGTATAACCCCAGTCGTGGCCGAGATGCTTGGCCAGCTCGGTGACGATCTGCCAGTCGGGCTTGGAATCTCCCATCGGCGGGAAGACCTCGTACAGCCGCTGGATACGACGCTCGGTGTTGGTGAACGTGCCTTCTTTTTCCACCGACGGGCTGCCAGGCAGCACCACATCGGCAAACTCGCAGGTGCGGGTGAAGAACATATCCTGAACGACGAAGAAGTCGAGCTTTTCGAAAGCCGACTGCACGTTCAGCGCATCGGAATCCACGATGGCCATGTCCTCGCCCATCACGTAGAGCGATTTCAGCTCGCCCTCGTGCATGTCGTGAACCATCTGGTGATTGTTGCGGCCCTTGTTGGCAGACAGCGCCACGCCCCAGCCCGCCTCGTAGCGGTTGCGCGCCTCGTCGTCGGAGACGAAATCGTATCCGGGGAAACGATCGGGCATGTTGCCGAAATCCGAGGCCCCCTGAACGTTGTTGTGCCCGCGCATCGGATAGCCCCCCGTGCCGAAACGGCCCATGTTGCCGGTGACCAGCAACAGGTTGCAGAAAGCCGTGGCCGTATCCGAACCCATGGTGTGCTGGGTGACGCCCATGGCCCAGACGCCGCAGATGGTCTTGGCGTTGGCGACCATATCAGCCACCTCCTGCAGCTCCTCGCGGCTGATGCCGGCGCGTTCGATGGCGAATTCGAAGGTAAAGTCTTCCAGGGACTGGACGAAGTCATCGTAGCCGTCGACATAACTGCGCACGAATTCCTCGTCGTGCAGGTCGTTATCGATCAGGTATTTGGCCACGGCGTTCATCCAGATCATATCGGTCGCCGGGCTCGGCTTGATATGCAGGTCGGCCCGTCGGGCCAGCTCGTTGTTACGGATATCGGCCACGATATGCTTCTGGCCGTGGAGCTTAGCGGCCCGCTTGAAGCGCGTGGCGATGACCGGGTGGGTTTCGGCGGTATTGGCGCCGACCACAATCAGGAGTTCGGCGGCTTCCAGATCGGCGATCGAGCCGGTGTCCGCGCCATAACCCACGGTACGCCACAGTCCCTGGGTGGCCGGGGCCTGACAGTAGCGCGAGCAGTTGTCGATATTGTTGGTGCCCATGACCGCGCGGGCGAACTTCTGCATCAGATAGCCTTCCTCGTTGGTGCACTTCGAGGAGGCGATATAGGCCAGCGCGTCGGGGCCATGAGCGTCGCGGATCTCGTTGAAGCGCCTGGCGATCAGCGCATAGGCTTCATCCCATTCGGCTTCTCGAAACGCACCGTTTTCACGAATCAGCGGTTTGGTCAGGCGGTGTTCGCTGTTGACGTGGCCCCAGCCGAACTTGCCCTTGATACAGGTCGAAATCTGGTTGGCCGGTGCTTCGGGCTGCGGCTCGATCTTCAGGATGTCGCGCCCGCGCGACCACATCTCGAACGAGCAGCCCACACCGCAGTAGGTGCAGACTGTTTTGGTGCGCTTGACGTCGGTCTTGCGCATGGCCGAATCCACTTCGGACACGGCGAAGATCGCGCCGTAGCCGGTGGTGTGCTCGGCCGTCTTGACCAGATCGATGGCCGAGCGGCCGAGCTTGCGATAGCCGTCTCGGTTCTGCGGCGAGAGCCCGGTCATCGGGCCGACGTTGCCGATCGCGCTCTTTTCGATCAGCGCATTGCACGGGCAGACGGTGACACAGTGGCCACAGGACACGCACGAGGAGTCCTCGATCGGTACGTCCTCATCCCAGATGACGCGGGGACGCTCGCGTGACCAGTCGATGGATAGTGTTTCGTTGACCTGCAGATTCTGACAGGCCTCGACACAGCGCCCGCACAGAATGCACTGATCCGGGTCGTAGATGTAGAAGGGGTTGGAGTAGTCTTTTTCGTAGGGCTTGCCACGGAACTCGTAGGCCTGGCCCGGCACTTCCATATCGCGCACGGTGTTGTGCACGTCGCAGTTGCCGTTGTTGTTGTCACACAGCGAGCAGTACAGCTCGTGATTGGCGGTGACTCGATTGATACCTTCCATGCGGGCATCGCGGGCGGTTTCGTTGTCCAGCCCGATCTCCATGCCGGGCTTGACGGTCACCCCGCACCCACGCACGAGATTGCCGTCGACGTGTACGAAACAGGTATCGCAGGTCTGAATCGAACCCAGATTCGGGTGATAGCACAAATGCGGCATGTAAACGCCGGCAGCATCCAGTGCTTCGGGCAAGGGTTGTCCGGAACGTACGGTCACGGCTTGACCGTCGACGGTGATATCGAAGAATTCGGCCTGCTGATCCACGGCTGGCTCCTGTGCTTTGCTCTGTCTCATCCACGCAGGATCGCTGCCAGTCAGCGCCGAGGCATCGAGGCCGACGGCGCGCTCATGGACAGGCGCATATCGCGACCTATCAGCTCTTGCGTGCGGACAATCAACAATACGATTCGACCGTCCGTTCGAGTATCAGGGCATCTACTTATCGGTGTCTCTCAATCTGGCATAAAACCCGAGATCGTGTCGCTGCTTCGTACACATTTTTTTTGTGCCCGGCGCACAATCATCCGGCACACCAAGGACTCGAGTTCACGCAGGCATGCTGCGTCGCGCCGCGACGAGGAACGAGCGCGCGTTCACCCGCACGGTCGCGCCGGTGTCTGTCGCCAGAGCACGGCTCGGCTGCCCCGTGTCAGAGCGGCAGGAGCCTCAGTGCCGGGCTGGCCCCGCCTACGGGCGTGCTCAAGATATAGCCACGGGTTTCCAGTTCCGTGGCCGCCCGGTAGACCATCGCGTGTTCAAAGCCCAGCTGCTGGGCCAGCAAGGCGGTATTGATGCCTTTATCCCGGCCGGTTGCCCGGTATTCACGCGTGGCCAGGAGCACGACCACGGCGGTCGGCTCGAGCTCCGGGCACGCCGTCTGCAGCGCGGCCAGGGCCTGCTGCAGACGTTGGGTGTCATCGTCTTCTATCAAGCCGCGGGCACCGCGCCGGCCTCCAGCCGGATAGCGATCGACTTGGATGCCGGCGTGTGGCTGAAGTCACCGTGGTGGC
>PBAO01000068.1 GCA_002715985.1 Lysobacterales bacterium
CTGTCGTCGCACCGCCCAGGCCGTCATCGCTGCCCGCATCATCCGAGCCGCTTCCGCTGTCAGCGAAAGAGGTCATGAACTGGCCGATCAGGTTTTCAAGCACGATCGCACTCTGGGTCAGGATGAACGAGTCGCCATCCTGCATGCTCTCCATGGCGCCGCCGGGGCCCACCCCCACGTACTGATCGCCCAGCAAGCCGGAGGTCAGAATCGAGGCATCCGAGTCCTCGGGTACCTTGTAGGCATCATCGATACGCATGGTCGCCACGGCACGATACGTCTGTTGATCCAGCTTGATATCGGTCACGCGACCGATGCGCACGCCGGCCAGCTCAACCGGCGCACCCGCCTTCAGCCCGCCGATGTCATTGAACGCAGCCGTGACGGTATAGCCCTCGGCGGCACTCTGGCCGGCCAGATCACTCACGCGGTAAGTAAGAAGAAAGATCGCTGCGATGCCGAGACAGACAAACAGCCCGACCAACATTTCGACGGCTCTGGATTGCATAGATGACCTCTATCGACTTCTGGGCAGCGATCGCGATGCGCGCACAGGCTGCACGAAAGATCGGTGGGTTCGGAAATAGGAAACGACGTGACGCGCGGTCATATCAGTTGCTGAACATGAACGCGGTCAGCATGAGGTTGGCCGCGAGTATCGCAAGCGATGCAATCACTACGGTGTTCGTGGTCGCTCTGGATACGCCCTCGGACGTCGGTGGGGCATAGTAGCCCTGGAATACGGCCACCCACGTGATGATCGCGCCGAATACGCCGCTCTTGATGAAGATATTGGCGATATCACGATCGAACTCGACGCTGGACTGGATGCCGTTCCAATACGCGCTGGCATCCACGCCCAGGATATCCACGCCGATGAAATAGCCGCCGCCGGCGCCGATGGCCATGACACAGAAGATCGAGGTCAGAAGAGGCATGACGATCAGCCCGGCCAGAAAACGCGGGGCCACGATGCGACGGATCGGATCGACCGCCATCATTTCCATGCCGGAGAGCTGATCGGTGGCTTTCATGAGGCCGATTTCCGCAGCCAGCGCGCTGCCGGCCCGGCCGGCAAACAACAGGCCCGTGACCACCGGCCCGAGCTCGCGCACGACCACCAGGGCCACCGAGGTGCCCAACGCATTCTCGGCACCGAAATCCGCCAGCGCGCGATAGCCCGACAGTGCCAGCACCATGCCCACGAACACACCCGCAACGACCACGATCAGCAACGAGAGCACGCCGACCGAGTAGATCTGTTCGATCAGCAGGCGCGGTTTGGTGACGAGCCGCGGCAAGGCGGCCAGTACGCGGCATAGAAAGATCGCGCTGCGCCCCAGCTTGGCCAGCCAGCCGAAGGTCTGCATGAATAGATTGCCCAGGGCGTTCATCGTGGCTCTGCTCCGAGAAGATCCTTGGCATAGGATGCGCCGGCATAATGAAACGGCACCGGGCCGTCGGCCGACGCCTGGATGAACTGCTGCACCCAGTCGGAGTCGGAATTGCGGATCTGGTCCGGGGTGCCGTGATCGATGACTTCGCCGTCGGAAATCACGTAGACATAATCGGCGATGCCCAATGTTTCTTTCACGTCGTGGCTGACCACGATAGACGTCAGTCCAAGCACATCGTTGAGACGACGAATCAGGCGTAACAACACGCCCATGGAAATCGGATCCTGACCGGCGAACGGCTCGTCGTACATGATCATCTCGGGATCCAGCGCGATGGCGCGGGCCAGGGCCACACGTCGCGCCATGCCGCCGGACAGCTGTGCTGGAAACAGATCGCGTGCCCCGCGCAGGCCCACGGCTTCAAGCTTCATGAGCACGATGTCGCGGATCAGACGGTCGGGCAGACGGGTATGTTCGCGCAGCGGAAAGGCCACGTTGTCATAGACCGATAGATCGGTCAGCAAGGCGCCGGACTGGAACAACATGCCCATGCGCTTGCGCAACGTGAACAGCTGGCGCTGAGAGAGTCTGGCAATACGCTGACCGTCAAAGTCGACGCTGCCGGACATGGCCCGCCACTGGCCGCTGATCAGGCGCAGTAGGGTGGTCTTGCCCGTGCCCGATGGACCCATGATGGCGGTGATCCGGCCCCGCGCGATATCGATATCCACGCCCTTGTAGATGACGCGCGTATCGATTGCATAGTGCAGATCGCGCACGGTGACGAGATTATCGGACGTATCGTCGGAATCGTGAGCCATTCGGTGGGTCACCGGGGAGATGTGGCGTTAGCCTATCAGACGCGACGGGGCGTCCTCGCATGAAGTCGGGGTCAGGCCCAGATGCCGTGCCAGCTGCCGTGAGAGGTCGCTCGCCACGGGGTCAAGACGACTCGGTCCGCCGCAGGCACTGACCTGGGTCATGGCCAGGCCGTGATAGCCACAGGGATCGATACGTAAAAAGGGCGACAGATCCATATCCACGTTCAATGCCAGGCCGTGAAAGCTGCAGCCGCGCGATACCCGCAACCCGATCGAGCCGATCTTGTCGGCCCCGACATAAACGCCCGGGGCATCGCGTTTGGCGTAGGCGGCGATATCGTAGCCGGCCAGCGTATCGACCATGGCCTGTTCGAGAATCGTAACCAGGCTGCGGATACCGATGCCCAGACGCTTGAGATCGAGCAGCACATAGACCATGAGCTGGCCCGGCCCGTGATAGGTCACCTGCCCGCCGCGATCAATGGGGACCACCTCGATATCGCCCGGTGCCAACAAGTGTTCGGGCCGCCCGTTGCGGCCCTGGGTGAACACGGGCGCGTGGTTGAGCAACCACAGCTGCTGTGGTGTCGTCTCGTCGCGTGTGCTGGTCAACCGTTGCATGGCCTGCCAGACCGGTCGATAAGGCTGTGGCTGCCACCCGAAGTGTCGTATATGCAGAGCAGGCGCGCTCACAGCGACATCAACACCGCGTCGCTGTCGGTCAGAGCCTCGTAGATCGAATCCAGCTGGGCCTTGCTGCGGGCCCGAATCGAGACCGTGACCGATAGATACTTGCCACCGCTGGACACCCGCGCGCGCAGATCGTTTTCTTCCAGTTCGGGCGCATGGGCCCGGACCAGACGGAAAACGGTCTGCTCGAAATCGACGCCCTGACGCCCGAAGGCCTTGATATCGAAATCGCAGGGAAACTCGAGCAGCGTATCGGGCTCATCACTCATAGGGGTCACGCACCGAAAAGATCACGGATGATCAAGCCATCCGTGCCTACTGAAACATCATCAGGATCTCATCCATCGCCTGGCGGATATAGCCGCCTTCGGCGATGGTCTTGCCGGCATACAGCGGCTCTTCCTTCAAGACCCGGTCGTTGTACTTGATCGCCAGCGTGCCCAGCCGCTCGCCTTTCTTGACCGGAGCCGACAGCGTGGCCGGCAGCTCGGCGCTGGTGGTCAGCTCGTCGCGCTTGCCGCGCGGATAGGCCACGTTGACAGCGCCCTGCGCCACCACCGGCACTTCAGTCTCTTCGCCTTTCCAGACACGGATCTGGGCGATCTGCTTGTCGGCGCCGAACAGCTCGGCTTCCTGATAGAAACGAAACGCATAGCTGATCAGCGCTTCGGCCTGGTTCTTGCGCGCGTTTTCGGAATTCGTGCCCGTGACCACCGAGATCACGCGCATACCCTCGGCCTTGGCCGAGGCGACCAGGTTATAGCCCGCACTTGCCGTGTGGCCGGTCTTGCCGCCATCGACACGATCATCCGACCACAACAGGCTGTTGCGGTTGTACTGCTGGATGCCGTTATAGGCGAATTTCTTGTTGTGAAAGTAGGTGTCGTAAAGCTTGGGGAACTCGCGCACGATCGCCGCATAAAGCGTGGCGATATCCCGCGCGCTCATGTAATGGCCGTCCTGAGGCAGGCCGTTCACATCCTGAAAATGACTGTTGTCCATGCCCAGCTGCTTGGCGTACTGGTTCATGTAATCGACAAAGGTCGACGTCGTTCCCGCAATGTACTCGGCCAGTGCGACTGCCGCATCGTTGCCCGAAGCGGTGATCAGGCCATGGATGAGCTTGTCGACCGAGACCTTGTCGCCCACCTTCAGAAACATCTGCGAGCCTTTCATCTCCCAGGCTTTCTCGCTCACCGTAACCATTTCTTCCGGCGAGAGATTGTTCTTGGCGATCTCGTCGAACACGATATAAGCCGTCATCAGCTTGGTCACGCTGGCCGGCTCGACACGCTGATCGGGATTCTTGGCGGCCAGGGTCTGGCCGGAGCCGTAGTCGACCAGAACATACGTCTTGGCCCCCAGCGACGGCGCGCTCGGGATCGGCAGATCGGCGGCCATGACGGACATACTCGCCAACAGCGCACAGGTGGCCAGAACTAGACGTTTGATGTGGAGCATCGGTAACGGACTCGTGACTATTTGATGAAATACGGCGTGCCGCGGGAGTTTAGCGTCTGTCGGCATCGGCGGCGAACGAATCAGGGCCGAACAGGCTCGGCATGGCGGTTGGTATCAGCCGTCGACCTGGCGTACGGCCAGGCCACGAGCGATCAGTGTGCGGGCCGTGCGCCGCCGGGCCTCAATATCGGCAAACGGGCCGACCTGTACACGATACAGGCCCGAATGCCCGGCAGGCATGACGATCCGAACCGGCCCCAGCCCGGCGGCGATGAGTTTATCGTGCAGCCGCCGGGCGTTCCGGGCCACCGAAAACGCACCCACCTGTAGATACCCCAGGGCCACGGCCGACGTATTGTTGTTGGCCGCCGCGCGCAGCGGCGGGGCCGGCTCGGTCGATGTGGCCCGTGGCCGGCGATAATCCTCCGGCGTCACCGTACGAATACGCACTGGCGCGCTGCCTTGGGCCACCACACCCAGCCGCCGGGCCGCGACATATGACAGGTCGATGATGCGTCCGTCGTGGAACGGCCCGCGGTCGTTGACCTTGACCACGCAGTGTCGGCCGTTGGCCAGATTGGTCACCTCGACCCAGGTCGGTAACGGCAGGCGCTTGTGCGCCGCGGTCATCGAAAACATGTTGTAGGGCTCGCCCGATGAGGTGCGTTCGCCGTGAAACTGGCGCCCGTACCAGCTGGCGCGCCCGGTCTGGGTAAAGCCGGCGGCACTGTCGAGCACGTAATAACGCTTGCCGAGTGCGCTGTAGCTGGGCGGGTTGCCATACTTGGTGTGCGGCACGTTGCGCGGCACGGCATCGGGGATCTTCGAGAGATCGATGTCCTCGTCTTCCGGCGGGCCATCGTTTTGATAATACCCGCCGCCGTTCGTGGCGTTGCCGCCGCTCGGCGACTGCGAGGCACAACCGGCCACGACGAGCGCTGTTACAAGCATCGCCGTGCCGGCGCTCAACCGCATGAACGGCCAACCCGTCATATCAGGAGGCCGTACCCGCATCGAAAGCATGGATCATGCGACCCAGCTGGTAGACGGCCATCGCATATAGCGGGCTGGTGTTATACGTCGTGATGACGAAGAAATTGTGCTCGGCGATCCAGTATTCCGGCTGGTCGTGCGGGCCCACGAAAGCCAGCAGGCCGACCCGAGTCTCCCGAGTCGGCGAGTTCTCGGCCGATACGCCCATTTGCTTCAATTCGGCCCAGCGATACTTCGTATGCCGCGTGCTGGTGGTCAGCTCGTCGATCAGGCCCGGACGAGCCAGGGTGGCCGGTTGGGCGATCGGGGCGCCGCGTTGCCAGCCATTCTCGGCCAGATAATTGGCCACCGAGAAGATGATATCGGCCGGCTGGTTCCAGAGGTCGCGCTTGCCGTCGTTGTTGCCGTCCACGGCGTAGGCAGCGTAGCTCGACGGCATGAACTGGCCCAGACCCATCGCACCGGCATAGGAGCCGACGTCGTGGGTGCAGTCGAGTTTTTCATCCACACAAAGCCGGATGAAGGCCCCCAGTTCCTGGGTGAAAAACGTTGAACGCGGCGGATAATCGAAGGCCAGCGTCGACAGCGCGTCGATCACGCGATCCGAGCCGATGAAGCCGCCATAGCGTGTTTCCACGCCCAGAATGGCAGCTACGATGTATGCCGGTACGCCATAGCGTTGTTCCGCGGTCTCGAACAGATCGCGATGGGCGGCCAGATAATCCGCGCCCTGGCGTGCTCGCTCCGGTTCGACAAAGATCTGGCGATACCGCCCCCAGGTCATCGTCTTTTCCGCCGGGCGGGTCATCTTCTCGATGATCTCGGGCTGGTAGCGCGCCTGCTCGAGCAGGCGGCGCGTGGTGGCCCGGGGCACATCGTGCTCAGCGGCCAGTTTGTCGATCAGCGCCTTGCCGGCATCGCGTTCGGCGTAATGGCCGGTCGGTGTCGCGCCTGCCGGGGTCGAGCAGAGCAGAGCCAAGCCAAGCGGCAGGCAAACGAATAGCATTTTCATGTAACGAGCATTTTCCGGTGCGTATGGATCGACATCAGCACGCCGAAGGAGGCCAGCAGCATGACCATCGACGTGCCGCCAAACGAAATCAACGGCAGGGGAACGCCCACTACCGGCAGGAGGCCTGCCACCATGCCCATATTGACAAAGGCATAGAAAAAGAACGTAAGACTCAGGCTGGCCGCAGCCAGGCGCTGGAACGTGTCCTGGCTGGCCAGGGCAATGAACAGACCGCGTACCACCATGAAACCATAAAGAGCGACCAATCCAAGAACGCCGAACAGGCCGGTTTCCTCGGCGTATACGGCAAAGATGAAATCGGTATCGGATTCCGGCAGGAAATTCAGATGGGCCTGGGTGCCGTTGAGCCAGCCCTTGCCGAACAGACCGCCGGAGCCGATTGCGATCTTGGACTGAGTGATGTGGTAGCCCGCGCCCAGCGGGTCACTGGCCGGGTTGAGAAACGTCAACACGCGTTGCTGCTGATAATCGTGCAGGTTGAACCAGATCAGCGGTAGGGCCGCCGCGCCGACGGCAATGAGCAACAGGATGATGCGCCAGCGAAGCCCGGCAAAGAACAGCGTGAAGCTCCCGCCGGCAACGATCAGGAGCGCGGTGCCCAGATCCGGCTGCTGCACGATCAGGGCCACCGGGATCCCCATGATCAGCCCGGCAACCAGCACCTCGTGCAGACGTGGCGGCAGGGTGCGGTGATGAAAATAGGCCGCTACGGTCAGCGGCACGGCGAGTTTGGTGATCTCGGAGGGCTGAAAACGCACCACGCCCAGATCGAGCCAGCGCTTGGCCCCCATCGCGGCGTCGCCCAACACGAGCACGCCGACCAGCAGCAATATACTCAGACCATAGGCCCAGGGCGCGCCCAGGCGATACCAGTGCGGCGGCACTTGGGCCAACGTGATCATGCCGACCAGGCCGATGCCTAGACGAATCGCCTGATCGATGACGATGGCTTGAGAGCGGCCCGAGGCACTGTAGAGCACGAACAGACTCAGCAGCCCGCAACATACCAGTGCTACGGCCAGTGGCAGATCGATACGCCGGTAGGTCAGCCAGCCCGAGAGCGTGGTTGGTGTGTCGTGTTCGGTCGTGCTGCTCATGAATCTGCCGCGACCCGGCGCGGTACGCCCTCGGTTTTCGCGGTGATCGGACCACGGGGCTCGCCCTGCAGGCTATCCAGATAGCTGTCGATCACCTCGCGGGCGATCGGCCCGGCCACGCTCGAGCCGCCCCCACCGTGCTCGACCACGACTGCCACGGCGATCTTGGGATCCTCGATCGGTGCGAAAGCGATGAATAACGCATGCTCACGCAGCTGGTAGGGAATACTGGACAGATCCGGGGCCACCTCGTTCTGGGGCAGACCGGCGACCTGTGCACTGCCGGACTTGCCGGCGATCGGATATTTGAGATTCATGCCCACGTAATGATGTGCGGTGCCGCGCGGATCGTTGATCACGCCTTTCATGGCATTGATCACGGTCTTCCAGTGGCGCTCATCGGTCAGCTGGATCGGCGATAGTGCTTCGGGGGCGACCGGCGTCGTGGCCCCGGTCTGGGGATCCCGGCGGGCCTTCAATACGTGAGGCTCATAGGCATGGCCGCGTTCGGCAATCTGGGATGCCACCACGGCCAGCTGTAGCGGGGTCGCCGTCATATAGCCTTGACCGATGACGGTGATCAGCGTTTCGCCCGGATACCAGGGCTGGCTGCGGTGACCGTGCTTCCATTCACGTGAGGGCATGATGCCGGCATTCTCGCGCGGCAGATCAATGCCGGTCTTGTGGCCCAGACCGAATAACGTGCCGTAACGGTGGATATTGTCGATGCCGAGCTTCATGCCCAGCTTGTAGAAATACACGTCCGAACTGCGCTCGATGGCCTGGGTAAGATTGATCCAGCCGTGGCCCGAGCGTTTCCAGTCACGATAATGATGATCCGAGCCGGGCAGCGTGATGTAGCCCGGGCACCAAACGCGTTTATCCGGATCGATGACGCCGGCCTCCAGCGCGCCAATGGCCATGACCGGTTTGATCGTCGACCCGGGCGGATACTGGCCCTGCAGCGCACGGTTATAGAGCGGCTTGTGCGGATTGTTGAGCAGCCGGGCATAATTCTTGTGGCTGATGCCGTCCACGAAAAGATCGCTGTTGTAGCCCGGCTTGCTCACCAGAGCCAGCACCCCGCCGTCTTCGGGATCAAGCGCCACGATGGCACCGTCCTTGTCGCCCAAGGCGTCATAGGCGGCTCGTTGCAGGCGTGCATCCAGCGTCAGAACCAGACTCTGTCCGGCTTCGGCCGGTGATTCGTCGAGCTGGCGCAGCGCGCGGCCGCTGGCATTGGTCTCGATCACGCGCGAGCCGGGATAGCCGTGCAATGCCGACTCATACGACAACTCCACCCCGGCCTTGCCGATATGCGAGGCCCCGCGATAGCGCTTGCGATCGATGGTGGACAGGTCACGCTCGGTGATGCCGCCGACATAACCCACCACATGGGCAGCATATCGGCCCATCGGATAGTGGCGTGTCAGCCCGGCACGGATATTCACACCGGGAAACTGTTCGCGATTGACCTCGAATCGCGCGACTTCGCGCTGTGTCAGGCTCAGCTTGATCGGTGTGCCTCGAAACGAGGGCGTCTGGCGCAGGCGGGCCTGGAACCGTGAGCGATCCGCCTCGGTGATGGTTACGATCTCGTCGAGGCGATCGAGCGTGCTCTTGACACTTTCGGCGACCTGTTCGGGCACGATCTCCAGCTGGTAGGCCGGCTGGTTGTTGGCCAGCAGCTGTCCGTGGCGGCTGTAGATCAGCCCGCGAACCGGCGGGACGACCTCGACCCGCATGCGATTATCCTGCGAGCGGGTCTCGTAGTAACCATGCTTGGCCACTTGCAGATAATAGATGCGGGCCAGAAGCAAGCCCACGAGCACGAGCAATATGACGCCGGCTGCGATCGTACGTCGCAGAAACAGACGCCGTTCGGCGCCGTGATTCTTGATCGCGTCATCGCCGCTCATGGTGCGTTAAAGACTCCTTGAGGGATGGCTCGTGACACCGCCCGTTCTGTCCCCGTGCAGGGCCGTCGGCGACCGGTCATCAGCCCGTGTGCCGGGTTTCTGCACGAGCGATGCGTTCGAGCAGATATGCCCACGCCGGCCATAATAGCGTTGACGAGACCACGGGCAGCCAACGATACCAGGGGTTGACATCCAGCCCGGCCACGCCGTCGATCCAGAACAGCACGAACTCGTAAATCAGCAGAACCGGGGCGACAAATATCGTCTGCTGAATCAAGGGCAGGCCCCATAGCCATTCGCGGATCTTGATCATGCCGTAGGCGGCAACCGCCATGGCGAGACCGTGCTCGGCCAGCGGCGTGCCATAGATCACATCGATCATCAGCCCGGCCAGCCAGGCTGCGAGCAGGCCGAAACGATCGGGCTGATTCATGACCCAGAACAACACCGTTATCGTATAGAAGGCCGGGCGCGCACTGGCAATTGCCGGTGGCACCGGAACGAGTGTCAGAACGAGCGCGGCAGCCAGTGTGGCGATCATCATCAGCGCGCTGATGCGTACGCCGACAATCACGGCCGATCGGCCTCGGCCTCGTCGGACTCGCCGGACAGGCCGTCGGCGGGCGATGGTGTGTTCTTGGCAGCCGGGCCGGGTTCGGGCGTGTTCCAGACCAGCAAGGCCTCGCGCCCGCGTTCGAGTTCAGCGGCCGGCGCGGCGCCCACGTCCAGAAATTCACCGCCCGGACGATGTCGTACCGAGGTTATCCTGGCGACCGGATAATCGGCCGGATAGCGCCCACCGAGGCCCGAGGAAACCAGCAGATCGCCGACCTTAACATCCGCATTGTTGGGCAAGAACGGCAGCGTCAGCGTTTCGGCGTGGCCGGTGCCCTGGGCGATGGTCTGCAGGCCCGTGCGATTGACCTCGACCGGGACGCCGTTGTTCGGGTCAGAGATCAGGATCGCCCGTGAACCCAGCGGGGTGACATCGGTGACTTGGCCCATGATGCCGTGGGCATCGATCAGCGCCTGGCCGACGAATACGCCGTCGGTGCTGCCCTTGTTGAGTTTGACGTACTGGCGATATGGATCCGGGCTGACAGACATGATGCGTGCGATCAACACGTTCTGATCAAGCACGCTGGCCGAGGCCAGCAGCGCCCGGATACGTTCGTTCTCGGCTTCGAGTGCGGCCAGGCGTTGCAGCCGGCCCTGCAAGAGCAGATTGTTCTGCCGCAGACGCTCGTTTTCGCGCAGCAGCGCCCCTCGGTCGAAGTAGCGATCCAGCGTGTCCAGCGTCTGGCCGGGCCATTCCGCGGCCATCTCGATCGGCTGGGCCATCACCGACAACACGTCACGCACGGGCGAAAGCTTCTCGCCGGCATCGTCGACGATCATCAGCCCGATCGAGACGATCGCGATCAGTACGACAGCAAGCCCTGGCGCGATACGCCGTGTGAGGACGTGGTTGTCGTTATCGAGTTTCACGCGTGGCGCACGCGCGCCGAGGCACGCCGGGCCGGGCCGTCAAGAACAGACACGAACAGACCGCCCACGGACAACAAACCAGCCGTCATGCGAGAACCCGCCGATCGCCCCGTGCATGTCTTACTCGAGCGCGAACAGGGCGCCCGATTTGCGATCGATCATCTCGAGCAGGATACCGCCGCCGCGGGCCACGCAGGTCAACGGATCATCGGCCACGATGACCGGCAGGCCGGTCTCCTCGGAGATCAGCTTGTCCAGATCGGCCAGCAGCGCGCCACCCCCGGTCAGCACGATACCGCGCTCGGCCACGTCCGAACCCAACTCCGGCGGGGTGGATTCCAGCGCCAGGCGCACAGCGCTGGTGATGTTGGCCAACGGCTCGGTCAGCGCATCGAGTATCTCGTTGGAGTTGAGCGTGAACCGGCGTGGCACACCGGCCGACATATGCCGGCCCACGACCTCGATCTCCTTGATCTCGTGACCGGGAAACGCCGTACCGATCTGGTGCTTGATCGCTTCGGCCGTGGCCTCGCCAATCAGCATGTTGTACTGGCGGCGTACGTAGTTGACGATCGCCTCGTCGAACTTGTCGCCGCCGGTACGCACCGATTCGGCATAGACGATGCCGTTGAGCGAGATGACTGCGACCTCCGACGTGCCACCGCCGATATCCAGCACCATCGAACCACGTGCCTCCGAAATCGGGATACCGGCCCCCACGGCCGCGGCGACCGGCTCCTCGACCAGGTAGACACGCCGGGCGCCCGCACTCGAGGCCGACTCCCGGATCGCGTTGCGTTCGACCTGGGTCGAGCCATAGGGCACACAGATGAGCACCCGGGTCATGGGCCGCAGGAAGCGTTTCTGATGCACCTTGCGGATGAAGTGCTGGAGCATCTTCTGGGTGATCTTGAAATCGGCGATGACGCCGTCTTTCAGTGGCCGGATCGTGCTGATCTGGGCCGGCGTGCGCCCGAGCATCCGCTTGGCGTCGGTGCCCACGGCCTCGATACGCTTGCCCCCGCGCCCATCCATGCGGATCGCAACGACCGAGGGCTCGTTGAGCACGATGCCCTGGTCGCGTGCATAGACCAGCGTATTGGCAGTGCCAAGATCGATTGATAGATCGTTGACGAACAGGCCACGAAAGTTTTCCAACATGATGCTCACCGAGCGAAAGCGGATTCGCGTCGTCGACGCGTCGCGCGTCCGACTAAAAGATTTCGAGTCCCGAACGCAAAGCGTCCAGGCTCCTGGCCCCTCGAAGGAGGGCAATGCTAGCAACCGGGGCGTTGCCCGGCAACGATGCGTGCAGCCAGCCCTCTCGCAGCACTGCCCGGGACCTGTCGAGAGACCGTGCAACGTCACATCCGCGGCGAGGCTGACGTCTTTTTATGCTAGTTTTGCGCGCCCGTGCGAACATTCCCCGGGGCCCGGCCGGTTGCCGACACGCCGGGCCGACATTCATCACCAGCAGCGAGACGATCGTGAGTCTGACCACTGACGACGTGCGAAAGGTCGCCCATCTGGCCCGTCTGGGCCTGGATGACGCCGCACTCGAAGATTATGCCCGTGACCTGTCCAGCATACTGGACGTCGTGGATCATCTGGGCCAAGCCGATACCACTGATGTCGCGCCCATGTCGCATCCGCTGGATCTGGCCGCGCGCCTGCGCGATGACGTGCCCGATGCGGCTATCGACCGTGAAGCGTTTCAAAGCGTGGCCCCGGACACGGCCGAGGGCGTGTACCGCGTGCCCAAGGTGATCGAATGATGCATGACCGATCCATCGCCGAGCTCATTGCTGCCGTACGCAGTGGCGAAACCACACCGCGTGCGCTGGCCGATCATTTTCTGGCCCGGATCGAGCGCCACGATTCATCGCTGAACGCGTTGATCACCCCCACGGCCGAGTCTGCCCGCGCCGGCGCTGATGGCATGAATGAACAGACGCCGGGCGCGCTCGTCGGCCTGCCGATCCTGCACAAGGACATTTTCTGCACCAAGGGCATCAAGACCAGCTGTGCCTCGCGCATGCTGGACAACTTCGTGGCCCCGTACGACGCGACGGTGGTCGAGCGTCTGGCTGCGGCCGGTACGCTCACGCTGGGCAAGACGAATATGGACGAGTTCGCCATGGGCTCCTCCAACGAGAACAGTTTCTACGGGCCGGTGAACAATCCCTGGAATCTGGCGCATGTGCCCGGCGGCTCCTCGGGTGGCTCGGCCGCGGCCGTTGCGGCCGGGCTGGCACCGGCGGCCACCGGTACGGACACCGGCGGCTCGATCCGCCAGCCGGCCGCTCTGTGTGGCGTGACCGGCATCAAACCGACCTACGGTCGTGTTTCGCGCTACGGCATGATCGCGTTTGCCTCGAGCCTGGATCAGGGCGGCTGTTTTGCTCGCTCGGCCGAGGACTGTGCGCATGTGCTTTCGGCCATGGCCGGCTTTGATCCGCGCGACTCGACCAGCGTGGAACAGGATGTACCCGACTATACGGCTGCACTGACCGGCGATGTGGCCGGTCTGCGTGTCGGACTGCCGCGCGAGTATTTCGCCGAGGGCCTGGAGGCTGACAGCCGAGCGGTGATCGAGGCTGCGGTCAAGCAATACGAAGCCCTGGGCGCCGAGATCGTCGATATCGATATGCCGCATACCGATCTGGCGGTGTCGACATATTACGTCATCGCCCCGGCCGAGGCCTCGTCCAACCTGGCGCGCTTTGACGGCGTGCGCTATGGCCATCGCTGTGAGGCCCCGCGCGACCTTGAGGATCTCTACACCCGCTCACGCGGCGAGGGCTTTGGCGCCGAGGTGCAGCGGCGCATCATGATCGGCGCCTACGTGCTCTCTGCCGGGTATTACGATGCCTACTACATCAAGGCACAGAAAACCCGGCGCTTGATCGCCCAGGATTTCCAACGCGCCTTTGAGCACGTGGATCTCATCGCTGCCCCGGTGACCCAGGCGCCGGCGTTCCAGCTCGGCGAGAAAGCCGATGATCCGGTCTCGATGTACTTGAACGATGTCTATACCTTGCCGGCCAGCCTGGCCGGCGTCCCCGGCATGTCGGTGCCGGCCGGGTTTGCTCACGGGCTGCCGGTGGGCCTGCAATTGCTCGCCCCCTGGTTCGAGGAAGGCCGGCTCCTGAACGCCGGCTATGCCTATCAGCAGGCCACCGACTGGCACACGGCCCGCCCGGCCGGCTTTGAATAAGGAGCGGTCATGAACTGGGAAACCGTCATCGGCCTGGAAGTCCATATCCAGCTCGCCACCGCCAGCAAGATCTTCTCCAGCGCGCCGACCGCCTACGGGGCCGCGGCCAACGAACAGGCCAACGCCGTGGATATCGCGCTGCCTGGGGTGCTGCCGGTCATCAACCGCGACGTGATCGCCATGGCCACGCGCTTCGGCCTGGCCATCGAGGCTGATATCACGCGGGCCTCCGTGTTCGCACGCAAGCATTATTTCTATCCCGATCTGCCCAAGGGCTATCAGATCAGTCAGTACGATCTACCGATCGTGGCCGGCGGGCATCTGGATATCGAAACCGCCGAGCAGGGCGCGCGCCGAATCGGCATCACCCGTGCGCATCTGGAAGA
>PBAO01000069.1 GCA_002715985.1 Lysobacterales bacterium
CAAGAACTGGCCACCTGTCGGCTGATCGATCAAGGAAAGAATGGTCGGGGCAACAGGATTTGAACCTGTGACCTTCTGCTCCCAAAGCAGACGCGCTACCAAGCTGCGCCATGCCCCGACGGGCGGGTATTGTAGCGCGAAAAAACGCGCTTGTAAGCCGCGGCGCTGGTTGATTCTTGGGCCGAGCAAGGGCTCAATTGTCCGGCTACCGACGGCATGCGAGAATCCGCGCCTGCGCCCGCCATGAATAGTGTTGTACGCCTATGTCCGCTCGGCTGATCGATGGGAAACGGATCGCTTCTGATTATCGCGAGTCCGTGAAACAGGCGATCGCCGATCGTCGGGCCAGCGGCCTGCGGGCGCCGGGGCTGGCGGTCATTCTGGTAGGCGAGGATCCCGCCTCGCAGGTTTATGTCGGCAAGAAGATCCAGGCCTGCAAGAACGTGGGGCTGGTCTCGCGCGCCGAATATCCGGCATCGGATATCAGCGAAGACGCGCTGCTGGCGATGATTGATGGCTACAACGCCGACGAATCGATCGACGGCATTCTGGTTCAGCTTCCCCTGCCCGCCCATATCAACGCCAGCGCGGTGCTCGAGCGGATCCGGCCGGACAAGGACGTTGACGGGTTTCATCCCTACAACGTGGGCCGGCTGGCCCAGCGTGTGCCCTTGCTGCGGGCCTGCACGCCACTGGGGATCATCCGGCTTCTGGAAACCGTCGAGGAGCCGTTTCGCGGGCGTCAGGCCGTGGTGGTCGGTGCCTCGAACATCGTGGGCCGCCCCATGTCGCTGGAGTTTCTACTCAAGGGGGCGACGACAACAGTGTGTCATCGCTTCACCGAAGATCTGGCCGCCGAGGTGGCACGGGCCGATATCGTCGTCGTGGGCGTGGGCAAGCCGGGGCTTGTTCGCGGTGAGTGGATCAAGGACGGCGCGACCGTGATCGATGTCGGCATGAACCGGCTCGAGTCGGGCAAGCTCGTTGGCGACGTCGAGTTCGAGGCCGCGGCCGAGCGCGCAGCCTGGATCACACCGGTGCCGGGGGGCGTGGGGCCGATGACAGTGGCCATGCTGATGACCAATACGCTACGCGCAGCCGAGCTGCGCGAGGCCAGCCAGGCGCCGATCACCCCGACAGCCTGAGCCGGCGCGCCTTCGGCGCGGCTATCTCAGTCGCGGCGCCATTTTGTACCGTCGGCGCTATCCTCGAGCGTGATGCCGGCTGCGCTCAGCTCGTCACGGATCCGGTCGGCGGTGGCGAAGTCCTTGTTCCGTCGGGCCTCGCGTCTGGCCTCGAGCATGGTCTCGATCGTCTTTGCCGACAGCGCGGACTCGTCCTGGCGACCGCCCTGCAGAAACGACTGCGGCTCCTGGCCGAGCAGGCCGACGGTAGCGCCCAGCTCGCGCATGAGGGCGACGATATCCGCACGCTCTTTTTCATCGTCGCTGCGGTTGGCGCGCCGTGCCAGATCGAACAACACGGCGATCGCGCCCGGCGTGTTGAGATCGTCGTGCATGGCGGCGAAGAAACGCGCCCGATCCTCGGCCAGGGCGTCAGCGGCGCCATCGCCGCCCAGCGGTGCGTCACGCAGGGTGGTGTAGAGCCGTGACAAGGCATTGACGGCCGCATCCATCGCGGGGCCGTTATAGGCCAGCGGGCTGCGATAATGGGTGGCGAGCACGAAATAACGAATCGCTTCGGCGTCGTAATCGGCCAGCACGTCGCGCACGGTGAGAAAATTCCCGAGCGATTTCGACATCTTCTCGTCGTCGACGGTCACGAACCCGTTGTGCATCCACAGGCCCACATAAGGCTGGCCGGTGGCGGCCTCGCTCTGGGCGATTTCGTTTTCGTGGTGCGGAAACTGCAGATCCAGCCCCCCGCCGTGGATATCGAACGTCTGGCCCAGGCAGCAGGTCGACATGGCCGAGCATTCGATATGCCAGCCCGGCCGCCCGGCGCCCCAGGGCGCATCCCATGCCGGCTCGCCGTGCTTGGCCGGTTTCCACAGCACGAAATCCAGCGGGTCGTCCTTGGATTCGTTGACCGCGATGCGCGCGCCGGCGCGCAGTTCCGAGGTATCCCGCCCGGACAGGGCGCCGTAGCGGCCGAACGTGGAAACATCGTAATAGACATCGCCGTTGTCACCGATATAGGCCGCCCCCTTGTCGAGCAGGGCCTGAATCATGGCAATGATGTCTGCGATATGGGCCGTGGCCTTCGGCTCTACGTCGGGGGCCACGAGTCCGAGCGCGGCCTCGTCCTCGCTCATGGCGGCAGTGAAACGTGCGGCGATCTCGCTGGCATCCACGCCTGTGTCGGCCGCTCGCTGGATGATCTTGTCGTCGATATCGGTAACGTTGCGCACATAGCGCACCTGCCAGCCCTGGCTGCGCAGAAAACGCACGAACATATCGAAGACGATCAGAAACCGCGCGTGGCCGAGATGACAATAGTCATAGACCGTGATGCCGCAGACATACAGCCGCACGACGCCGGGTTCGATGGTCTTCAGCGGCTCGCGCGTGCGCGACAGGCTGTTGTAGAGGTGCAGCATCGTCAACGAGGGCTCGGGTTCTTGAAAACGCCGGCTAGTCTACCGTGCACGTCGACGCGCGCAACGCGCCGGGCTCAGGCGAAATGATCCCAGCCGGCCCGGGTCGGCATGTCCGCGGCCAGACACTGCCCATGGCGGTCCAGACACATCAGCCCGAGCTCGGCGGTAATCTCGCCGACAACCGTCAGCGGACAGCCCAAGGCCTCGCGCAGCGGGCCGATCTGCGCGGCCGGTGCCGTGAGACACAACTCATAGTCATCGCCGCCCGTGGCCTGCCAGCGCCTGAAGGTCGCCAGATCCGGGGCGGCAGCGGCCAGCGCATGAGCGCCCGGCAAGTCATCGACCGCCACGCGTGCGCCCACGTTCGAGGCGGTGAGAATATGGGCCAGATCGGCCAGAAAGCCGTCCGAGACATCGAGTGCCGCGCTCGCGCGGCCGATGAGCGCACGGCCGTCGCGCAGGTCCGGGCGAACCAGGCGACGGATCAGGGGGTCGGTCTCTGACGCGCACGGCTCGCGTTGTGGCCAGCGCGCCAGACCGGCCGCGGCATCGCCCAATGTGCCGGTGACAGCGATGAGATCACCGGCACGAGCCCCACTTCGCCGGATCGCCCGGCCGCTGGCCACATGGCCGATCGCGGTGACGGTGATCATGAGCTGATCGGCACGCGTGGTATCCCCGCCGACGATATCGATCGGGTCTGGGCCGGGATAGGCCGCACAGGCCGCCTGCAGCCCGTCGACGAAGGCATCGGCCCAATCGGGCTCGAGTGCTGGGGCAGCCAGGGAGATCGTCAACCACGCCGGTGCGCCGCCCATGGCCGCAATATCGCTGAGATTCACCGCAACGGCTTTGTAGCCGATATCAAAAGCCGTTGTATCGCCGGGAAAATGCCGGTCGATGATCAGCGTATCGGTGGTGACGAGCAGCTCGGTCTGTGGCGATGGCGCAAGGATCGCCGTATCGTCGCCGATGCCCAGACGGGTGTCATCGCGCCGCGCGGCCAGGCGCGTGCGCAAGACATCGATCAGCTCGAACTCACGCACGGACGCGGTAAACGATCAGTGGCGCGGGCGCTTGCGGCTGCGCCCGACTTCGTCGGCGCGCACGTCGTGGGCCACCGCGTCCATGACGCCGTTGACAAAGCGATGACCGTCGGTGGCGCCGAAGATCTTGGCCAGATTCGTGGCCTCGTTGATGACGGCCGCAAACGGAATCTCGGGGCATTCCTGCAGCTCGTAGGTGGCCAGCAGCAGAATCGCGTATTCCACCGGATCCAGCTGAACGGCCGGGCGCGACAGGTGCGCATCAAAGGCTTTTTCCAGCCGGCCGACGTCGTGCACCACGCCGCGCAGCAGCATTTCGAAATAAGCCCGGTCCAGATCACGCAGCCGGCCAGCGGTGGCGAACTGCAGGATCAGCTCGCCGATCTCGGTGCCCGACATCCGCCACTGATAGATCGCCTGGACGGCCGCCATACGCGCGCGGATTCGTCCGCCGCCGGGCATCTTCGGCGGCAGCGCGGGCAGCTCGTCGGGTGTAACCTCGCCCTTGTCGTCGCTCGTCTCATCATCGGGCGGCGGCGCCTCGGCGGGCATGGCCGGCGTGTGTGCGTCGTCGCCCGGTTTCGGCTCGGCGGGCTCGGAGCCGGACGGCGTTTCGTTTTCGCCGACGGGCTTGTCCTGCTCGTCTTGGTCGGCTGCTTCGCCCAGCGACTGGTTGCGAATCGGCATCGGGCTACTCGTCGCCTTCGATCTGGCGCAACAGCGTGATCATTTCCACAACCGCACTGGCGGATTCGGCGCCCTTGTTGTTTTCTTCGTCCGGCTGGGCGCGCGCGTCGGCCTGCTCGGCGTTTTCCGCCGTAATCACGCCGAACCCCACGGGCAGGCCGTATTCGAGCATGGCCGCTGTCAGCCCCTTGGCGCACTCACCGGCCACGAAATCGAAGTGAGGTGTGTCGCCGCGAATCACGCAGCCGAGCGCGACGATACCGTCGTAGGTGCCGGATTCGGCCAGACGATCCACCGCCAGCGGGATCTCGAAGGCGCCGGGCACCTTGAACACGGTGATGTCATCATCTTCGACGCCGCAATCGGTCAGCACGTCCACGGCGCCGTCGACCAGGCGATCGACGATCTCGTCGTTCCAGCGCGTGGCGACGATGGCGATACGAAGGCCGTCGCCGTCGAAATCTCCTTGAATGGTCTGCATGGCATGTTCCGATTGAGCGGTATGACATTATCGCATGCCGAACGCGGCCTTGCGGTTATTCGTAGCCGGCGATTCGTGCCAGGTAGCGGGCCACGAGATCGACCTCGATATTGACGTGATCGCCGATACGGCGGTCCCCCAGCGAGGTGTGGCTCATGGTGTGCGGGATGATGTTAACGCCGAACCGCCGGTCATCGACCTCGTTGATCGTCAGGCTGATGCCGTCCACGGCGATCGAACCCTTGGAAGCCAGATAGCGTGCCAGCGGTTTGGGCACGGAAAAACCCAGCCGCCAGGAGCGTGCATCGGCGTGCAGCTCCTCGACCACGCCCAGGCCGTCGACATGCCCGGCGACCATATGGCCGCCCAGCGCGTCGCCGGCTTTCAGCGGCGGTTCCAGGTTGACGCGTGTGCCCACGACAAAGTTGCCGAGCGTGGTCAGCTTGAGCGTCTCCTTGGATACGTCGGCGGCGAAACAGCGCCCCTCAATCTCGGTAGCGGTCAGACAGACCCCGGAGATCGCGATGCTGTCGCCGACTGCGATGGTGCCCAGGTCGGCATCGCCACAGTCGATGACAAGACGCGTATCACCGCCACGTTTTTCCTGCTCGACGACCTGGCCGACGCCCTGAATCAGTCCGGTGAACATCGTTAGTTTTCCTTCGAGGGGCGGGCCGTGATCTTGAGATCGACGCCCACGGGCTCGACGTTGTCGAATACCAGTTGCGTCGCATCGTCCAGCCCGACCGCGCCGACCAGCGACATCAGTCCCCGGCCGGTATCGCCAATGAGCTGTGGTGCGACATAGATGATGTACTCGTCGACCAGCCCGGCCTGGGTCAGCGCGCCGGCCAGTGTGGGCCCGGCCTCGACGAGCACATCGTTGATTTCGCGCTCGGCCAGCAGCCCCAGCACACGGCCGAGATCCAGCCCCGAGCCATCGCTATCCAGGCGCGCGACCCGCGCCCCGGCCTCTTCCAGCGCGCCGGTCTTGTCTTCGTCGTCGCTGGCGGTGAATATCAGTGTTTCACCCGGCTGACAGAACATCTTGGCGTGCGTGGCCATCGCAAGCCCGGAGTCAAGCACGACACGCAGCGGCTGATCCCAGTCACCGGGCAGGCGCACCGTCAACGATGGGTCATCGGCAGCAGCGGTGCCGCGCCCGATCAGCACCGCGCCGGATTCTGCGCGCAGCCGATGGACATCGTCGCGGGCGGTGTCCCCGGTGATCCATTGACTGGTGCCGTCCACGGCTGCCGTGCGCCCGTCGAGGCTCATGGCCAGTTTCACACGTACGCGGGGGCGATTGCCCGTCATGCGTTGGTTGAACCCGGCATTGAGTGCGGCACAGCGCTCGGCCAGTACGCCGGTGATGACCTCCAGGCCGGCGGCCCGCAGGGCATCGATACCCTGCCCGTCGACGGCCGGGTTCGGATCCTGGGCGCCAATCACCACGCGCTCGATGCCGGCCTCGATGAGGGCCTGGGTACAGGGCGGCGTACGCCCGGTATGGGCACAGGGTTCGAGCGTGACATAGGCCGTCGCGCCCTTGGTCTCGTGGCCACGCGCGGCCGCATCGGCCAGGGCATTGCGCTCGGCGTGGGCCTCACCGGCCCGGACGTGCCAGCCATCGCCCAGCACACGGCTGCCGGCCACGATCACACAGCCGACCCGCGGGTTGGGCCGCGCGGTATACCAGCCGCGCCGCGCGAGTTCGATTGCCCGCTGCATGTACATTTCGTGGACTCTGATACGCACGTCGTCCGAACTCATGAAGATTCCTTGCCACTACTTTGGCCACTACTTTGGCCACTACTTTGGCCACTACTTTGGCCACTGCCCTGGCCAGCGTCCCGGCCGAGATCGATGAGCGACAGCTGGGCACTGTCGCGATGCGGAGCGGACTCCAGACGCTCGATCTCTTCGCGAAACGCCTGAACATCCTCGAACCGACGATACACCGAGGCGAAGCGTACATAGGCTACCTGATCCAGCCCCCGCAGCTCTTCCATCACCCACTGGCCCAGGCGACGGGACGGGACGTCGCGCTCGCCGTCGTGATGCATGCGTTGCTGGATATGGCTGATTGCGGTTTCGACCGCATCCGGGCCGACCGGGCGTTTATACAGTGCCCGGGTGATGCCGCGCCGCAGCTTGTCGACCGAAAACGGTTCCGGCGTGCCGTCGTTCTTGATGATCCGCGGTAGAAACAACTCTGCGGTTTCAAACGTCGTGAAGCGGGCCTGGCAGGCCGGACATTGTCGCCGGCGACGCACCTGGCTGCCCTCGGCCGCCAGGCGCGAATCGACCACGCGCGTGGCGCGTTCATGACAAAACGGACAGTGCATTGAGAAAGCCCCGAGGGCGTATCAGGCCGCGCCGCGCTGTCCCTGACGATACACCGGGTGCGCATGACACAACTCGGCCACGGCCGAGCGTACCCGTGCGATTTCGGCCTCGATATCGTTGTCCTTGGCCACTGCATCCACGATATCGCAGATCCAGGTCGCCACCTGGCGCACGTCGCTTTCATCGAAACCGCGCGTGGTTGCCGCGGGCGTGCCGATACGCAGGCCCGAGGTCACGAACGGCGAACGCGGATCCCCGGGCACGGCATTTTTGTTGGCCGTGATATGGGCCTGGCCCAGATATTCCTCGATCTCCTTGCCGGTTACATCCTGCTTCACCAGGCTCACGAGCATGAGGTGGTTGTCCGTGCCGCCCGAGACGACATCCAGGCCGCGCTCGACAAACACTTCGGCCATGGCTTTTGCATTGGCCACGATCTGCTGGGTATACGCTTTGAAGTCGCTGTCCAGCGCTTCCTTGAACGCCACGGCCTTGCCTGCGATGACGTGCATGAGCGGGCCGCCCTGCGTGCCCGGGAACACCGCCGAATTCAGCTTCTTGTAGAGCTTCGAATCACCAGAGTTGGACAGCATCAGGCCACCGCGCGGGCCGCGCAGCGTCTTGTGTGTGGTCGTGGTCACGACATGCGCGTGCGGAATCGGGCTCGGATATTCGCCGGTGGCCACCAGGCCGGCCACATGGGCCATGTCAACCAGCAGGTAAGCACCGACCGAATCCGCGATCTCGCGCATGCGGGCCCAGTCGATCCGACGCGAATAAGCCGAGAAGCCGCCGATCAGGAGTTTCGGCTTGTGCTCGTCGGCCAGACGCTGGATCTGGTCGTAGTCGAGCTCACCGGTGGCCTCGTCCAGGCCGTACTGTACGGCGTGATAGTTCTTGCCCGAAAAGTTGGGTGCGGCACCGTGGGTCAGGTGTCCGCCGGCATCCAGACTCATGCCCAGAATGGTGTCGCCGGGTTTGACCAGGGCCAGGAAGACGGCCGCATTGGCCTGGGCGCCGGAATGCGGCTGGACATTGGCGAAATCACAGCCAAACAGTTCGCAGGCTCGATCGATGGCCAGCTGCTCGGCGACATCGACGTACTCACAGCCGCCATAGAAACGCTTGCCCGGATAGCCTTCTGCGTACTTGTTGGTCAGAAGGCCGCCCTGGGCCTCCATCACGCGCGGGCTGGTGTAGTTTTCCGAGGCGATCAACTCGATGTGATCTTCCTGGCGCTGATCTTCGTCGGCGATGGCCGCCGCCAGTTCGGGGTCGAAATCAGCGATACGCTGGGAGGCATCGAACATCAGCAGCTCCTTGGCAGAAATTGGCGAGCGGCGTGCGTTTTCGGCTGTCACGACACACGCCACAGAATTTGGGGTCGCAGTATAACGCAACCCTTGTCTTCGGCAGACCACCGGCAGCGCCCTGATACGAAAAAAGCCGAATCGGCAGATGCCGACTCGGCTTATCTCGGACAGCAGGCGCCGAACGATCGGCGCCCGGGACGATGATCAGTTCATCGGATCCTGCATGCTGTCGCTGTCTTCGTCGGCCATCGGGTCATCCGGGCTGCCGATCGTCACGATCGGGCCGAATACCGGCAGGCCGTCGCCGATAACGAGGTTCGTTTCCGGCGAGTTGGCCGTCGGCTCCAGCCGGTCGACCACGAAGCGCAGCTCGTTGGCCTCCAGCCCATCGCGCATGTCGTCATTGTCGTTATCGTTGTTTCCACCGTCGTTATTACCGACGTTGTCGACATCGATATTGGCATCATCCGAGCAGGCAGTCAGCGCCAAGGTCAGGGCGATGGCGACGAGCGCGAACTGCGAGCGTCGACGCAGACCGCCCACCGAGATCAGGCCGAACAGTGCCAGCAGCGCGCCACCGGCAAGCATCGGCTGGTGGGTCAGGCTCTTGACCGCGTTGCGCGCGACCTCGCCTATGCCGGGCAGATCGACGATCAGGAAATAGGTTTCGTCGTCGCCGCCGCTGATTGCAACACCCGAGCCGCTCTGGAAGTCGACGTCAAACGCCGTGCCGTCATCGCTGACAGCACCGCTGCCGACCTGCATGTCGCCGTCGTCGTATCGCCCGTTGTCGTTGCTATCGGCATAGACCACCAGATCGGCGCTGTCGAAATCGACACCGCTGGGCTGGCTGTCATCACGCTGGATATAACCGGACAGGCCGCCGACGTTGACGCTATCACCGCCGCTGTTGGTCAGGCGCAGCGCAGCCACGGTTGCAACCCCGGCCGAGCCGTCACTGGCATCCACGTCAGCGAGACTGACACGCGCTACACCAAGCACCGGGTTGCCGGCCAGTTCGAAGGCGCCCACATCACAATCGCTGTCGCTATCGTCGTTCATGCTGACCGGCCGCTCGGCACCGCGCTGATCGGTTTCGTCGCAGTCATCGGTCATATCGATCGCCGCACTCCCCGCCGCCAGGGGCAGCGTTGCCGTGGGGCCGCCATAGAGCCGGTACCTGCCGTTGAAGCCGGCATCATCAAGCAGGTTGCCGTCATCGGCGCTGATCTGAATGCCGTCATCCGCAGCCGTATCGTTGCCCGAGATCAGCGTGTTGGCGATGTTCATGTCGGCCCCGCCACTGCCAAGGCCGGTGCCGTTGTTGTTGGCAACGGTGACATACGACAGGCTGATGCCAGCGTTGGTCTCGCCGTCCTGATACACGCCTGCGCCGCGATCGGCCGTGTTGTTGGCCACGGTCGTGGTCAGCACGTCGAGCGTGCCCGGCGCGGAATTCCACAAGCCGCCGCCTTCGACGGCCGTGTTGTAACCCACGCTGGTGTCATCGATCGTCGTCGTGCCGTCGGCACCGATATGCAGGCCACCGCCGTTACCGGGGTTGTTGCCCGCGTCGTTACCCATATCGGCGGTCAAGCCGCCGAGCGTGACACGCTCGAGCGTGAGATCACCGCCGGCGTTCTCGATACCGCCACCGGCACGATTGGCCGTGTTGGCCTCGATCCGGCTCGCCGTGATCGTGGCCACGGCACCGGGGCTGAGAAGAATGCCGCCCCCGGAGCCGGCGGCCCCCGAGGCGCTGTTGCCGGCGATACGCGTACCAAAGATCGTGAGCGTACCGGCAGTGTCGCTGCCCTCGGCCGCCGTCTCGGCATAGATCGCACCGCCGCCCTGGGTGGCATCTGCACCATCAGCGTCGTTATCCACGATCGAGGCGCCGCGAATGCTCATCTCGCCCTGGTTGTTCCAGAAAGCACCGCCTTCGGTGGCATCGTTGTCGGCGAAGACACCGCCGATGACATCGACATCACCGTCGCCGGTCACGTGCAGGAAGCCGCCGTTACCGGGATTGCCACCGGCATCGTTGTCGCTGGCCGTAACGTTGTCGAGCGTGGTGCTCGTGCCGGCCAGCACCTCGATCGCGCCACCGGCGCGCCGGGCCGCGTTGCCACTGAAACGCGAGTTGCTTACCGACAGTTCGGTATCGGCGTTGGCAACAATTGCGCCGCCGGAAGCCGAGCTCATGTCATCGTCAGTGTCACCGACGGTGTTATTGATGAAACGAGAGTCGGTGACCACGACATTGCCGGCGTTGACATAGATCGCCCCGCCGCCCTGGTCGGCGTCAGCCCCGTTGGCCTGGTTGTTCGAAAACGTCGCGTTGGTGACGCTCGTCGTACCCTGGTTGTTCCAGAGCGCGCCGCCCTCGATCGCTTGGTTGGCATCGAACGTGCCGCCCTCGACCACGACATCGGCAAAGCCGGTCACGTGCACGACGCCGCCGTTACCGGGGTTGGCGCCGGCGTTATTGCCGGAAAAGTCCACGTCGTTGAGCGTGACGTGGACGTTGTCTGTTGACTCGTCATCGGAGTCATCGTCGTCGTTGTCCTCGCTCACCGAGGCATCTTCGATGGCGCCACCGGCCCGATCCGACGTATTGTTGCGCATCGAGCCGCCGTTGACGGTCAGAAAGCCCCCGTCGGCATTGAGAATGGCACCACCGGAGCGCTCGGCCGCATCCGCCGAGCCGCTCATGGTCTGGCCGTTGATCAGGTTCAGGCCGTTGAGCGTCAGCACCCCCTGGTTGGCCAGGATACGACTCATCGAGTTGGCATCGATGGTGACGTCGGTGTCGGCATCGTTGCCGATTGTCAGGCTCGAGCCGGCCACGATGGTCGGCAGCGCGCCTTGTGCGAGCGTGATCGTTTCGCCGGTCACGCTCTCAGCGAAAATGATGGTGTCGGCATCACCTGCGCCACCGGCACAGGCGCCCGTACTGCTGTTGTTGTTGGCGGACATGATGGCCGAACGCAACGTGCATTCGTTATCGTTCATGCCGTCCCCGGCGGAATCCACCGTGATTGTCGCCGCGAACGCGCATGGCGTTGCCAGGACGGCCGTGCCGGCAATCGCAGCACGCACGGCGCGCCTCAGCCGGTGATGGCCCTCTAACGAGTTCTTCATTGTTATCCCCTTTGCGGTAACACAGTAATTGTGTCGGTGCGATCGTCTTGCACGATCAACCGCTACTAGTTACGGGATAACATTCGACTTTGTCGAATAAACCTGCATATAACAAGAAAACCGGAAATACGAGATATCTCCGGTTCTCTATGTCTATAAGTTCTTGACGACTGTTTTGTTCAGTCGCCCGTGTCTTCGGCCTTGGGCTGGGCACGCAGCCGGATGCCGAGCTCGCGCAGCTGGGCCGTATCGGCCACGCCGGGGGCGCCGGTGAGCAGATCGGTGGCGGTCTGCGTCTTGGGAAACGCGATGACTTCGCGAATCGAGTCGGCGCCAGCCATCAGCATGACCAGACGGTCCAGACCGAAAGCGATGCCGGCATGCGGCGGCGCCCCGAACTTCAGCGCCTCGAGCAGGAAGCCGAATTTCTCTTCGGCTTCTTCTCGCGAGATGCCCAGCACGTCAAAAGCGGCCTGCTGCATCGCCGGCGAATGAATACGCACCGAGCCGCCGCCGATCTCCGAGCCGTTCAGGACCATGTCGTAGGCCTGGGCCATTGCCTCGTGGGGCGCGGCCTTGAGGGCTTGCGGATCATCGACCGCCGGTGCGGTGAACGGGTGATGCGCGGCATACCAGCGTTTGGTGGCTTCGTCGTATTCGAACATCGGCCAGTCGACGACCCACAGCGGCGCCCATTCGTCGGCCACTCGGCCGAGATCATGGCCCAAGCGCACCCGCAGCGCGCCCAGGGCGTCGTTGACCACGCTGGTCTTGTCGGCGCCAAAGAACAATAGATCACCGTCCTCGGCCTGCGTGCGCTCGACAATGCCGGCCACAGCGTCATCCGAGAGGAACTTCAGGATCGGCGAATTCATACCCTCGCGGCCGGCGGCCACGTCGGAAATCTTGACGTAGGCCAAACCCTTGGCGCCATACCGGCCGACAAAATCGGTGTAGTCGTCGATCTGCTTGCGCGTCAGGCTGGCGCCGCCCGGCACGCGGAGCACGGCCACGCGCCCGGTATCGGAATTGGCCGGGCCGGAGAACACCTTGAACTCGGCATCGGCCACGAGATCGGCGATGTCCACCAGTTCGAGATCGATGCGCAGATCTGGCTTGTCCGAGCCAAAGCGTCGCATGGCCTCGGCGTAGGCCATGCGCGGGAACGGATCGGGCAGTGTCTCGCCCATGACGTCGGCGAACAGCTGACGAATCATGCGCTCGTTGAGGTCCATGATGTCGTCGGCATCGACGAACGACGCCTCGATATCGATCTGTGTGAACTCGGGCTGGCGATCGGCACGCAGATCCTCGTCGCGGAAGCAGCGCGCGATCTGGTAATAGCGATCCATGCCCGAGACCATCAGCAGCTGCTTGAACAGCTGCGGCGACTGCGGCAAGGCAAAGAAATGCCCCGGCTGCGTGCGGCTGGGCACGAGGTAGTCGCGCGCGCCCTCCGGCGTGGCCCGCGTGAGAATGGGGGTCTCGATATCCAGAAAGCCCAGGTCGTCCAGCGACTTGCGGACCGCGCGCGTGACCTGTGCCCGCAGCTGCATGTGTCGCTGCATGCGTGGTTTGCGCAGTTCCACGTAGCGATAACGCAGCCGCGCGGCATCGCCCACGCCTTCGGTCTCGTCGAGCTGCAGCGGCGGGGTTTCCGAGGCGTTCAAGACTTCGAGATCGGTGATATAGACCTCGATTTCGCCCGAATCCAGGCTCTTGTTCACCGTGCCCTCCGGGCGTGCCCGAACACGGCCTGTGGCCTTGATGACGTATTCGCTACGAAGCTTTTCCGCGGCAGCGAATGTAGCAGCCTCGTCGGGGTCGAACACGGTCTGGATCAGACCGGAGCGATCGCGCAGGTCGATGAAGATCACCCCGCCGTGGTCGCGGCGTCGATGGACCCAGCCACAGACGGTGATTTCTTGATCGATAGCGGCGGCGTTCACGTCGCCGCTGTAATGGGATCGCATCATGGCCAGTGCCTTTGGTCGCTGCGCAAAAGACGCAGAGTCTATCAAGGAGCGTAGGCGCCCCGGTAGCCGTGGCGCCCTGGGGCCGGTGGTCGTTTCATGCAAGCGCCTCTTTCGTCGAGAGCCGGCAGTGTGTCCTGCAAGGCGCGAGTCGCGGCTCGGGCTGTGCCACGATCAAGGCTTGCCAGCGGCCGGGCGCCCATCTTCTATCTTTTATGGGCAGCCCAGCGCGAGAGGACAAGGCCTGGTGTGCGCCATTAAAGCGTTCTAGCCCACTGCGCGACAATGACCGCGCGGCGTGAGCCACGCCTCGTCCTGCCGCACAACAGCGCTTGGCGCGGGCAATGCGACGTCATATCGCATGACGACACGCCCTAGCACGTTCAGTCGCTGTGACCGGCCGATTTGGGCTTGGCCGCCGGTTTGGTGGTCTCGTTCTTGGCCGAGCTGGCCGGGGCGTCACTCTTGGCGCCGGCGCTCGCCTCACCCTTCTGACCACCGCCGGACGCCGAGGTATTCTCGGTTTTGCCCGTCAGATTGCGCTGCCCCTTGGATTTGAAGTCGGTCTCGTACCAGCCGCCGCCGGAGAGTCGAAACCCGGCCGCCGAAACCTTGCGCTTGAGCGCAGGCTGACCGCAGGCAGGACAGTCGGTGAGCGGCTCATCCGATAGCTTCTGCAGCTTTTCGATATCCTTGCCACAGTCCTGACAAACATATTCATAGATCGGCATACCCGGGCTCCGTTGATTCGACCCATTCCAGAACGCACCGTATTTTAGTCGATCGCGCACGCCGCGCCAGATCGAAATATCAAATAGCGCGCATCGCCCCGGAGGCTGCCGACCGACCGATGCCGTAATAGGCAAAACCGGCCGAGGCCACGTATGACGGCTTGTAGATATTACGCCCGTCCACCAGTACGGGCTGACGCATCAGCTCGGACAGCGCCTTGAAATCCGGGGTACGAAATACGTGCCACTCGGTGACAAGCACGAGCGCATCGGCGCCGGTGGCGGCGTCTTCGCCGTGCTTGCAGAAGACCAGATCGTCACGTTCGCCGTAGATCCGCCGGGTTTCATCCATCGCTTCGGGATCATAGGCCCGAACCGTGGCCCCAGCTGCCCACAGCGCTTCCATGAGCGTGCAGGCCGGGGCCTCGCGCATGTCGTCGGTGTTCGGCTTGAAAGCCAGGCCCCACAGGGCGATCGTCTTACCGGCCAGATCGCCCTTGAAATGGGCATGCAGCTTGTCAAAGAGAATGGTCTTCTGGCGATCGTTGACACGCTCGACCGCGTTGATGATCTCGGTGTCATAGCCGATCTTGGCCGCTGTGTGGGCCAGTGCGCGCACGTCCTTGGGAAAACACGAGCCACCGAAACCACAGCCCGGATAGATGAAGTGATAGCCGATACGATGATCGGCCCCGATGGCCTTGCGGACCTGCTCGATATCGGCGTCCAGCCGATCGGCAACCTGGGAAAGCTCATTCATCAGGCTGATCTTGGTGGCCAGCATGATATTGGCTGCGTACTTGGTCAGCTCGGCCGAGCGGATATCCATCACCATCGTGCGGTCGTGCTGACGGTTGAACGGCGCGTAGAGCGCGCGCAGGTGATCGGCGGCACGCTCGGTATCCACGCCCACCACCACGCGATCGGGCTTCATGAAATCGTCGATTGCCGCCCCTTCCTTGAGAAACTCGGGATTCGAGGCCACATCGAATTCGACCGTCGAATCACGCTCGGCGAGCACGCCGGCCAGCGCCTGTCTCACCTTGTCCGAGGTGCCCACAGGCACGGTGGACTTGGTGATGACCAGTCGATAATCGGTCATGTGCTGGCCGATCGTCTCGGCCACCTTGAGCACGTATTTCAGATCCGCACTGCCGTCTTCGTCGGGCGGCGTGCCCACGGCGATGAATTGCAGTGTGCCGTGGGCCACGGCCTGGCCTGCATCGGTGGTGAACGACAGGCGGCCGGCGGCCGTATTTTCGGCGACCAGCGTCTCCAGACCCGGCTCGTAGATCGGAATCTCGCCCTGCTTCAGCCGTGCGATCTTGTCGGCATCGACGTCGACACACAGCACGTCGTTGCCGCTGGAGGCCAGACATGCCCCGGTGACCAGTCCGACATAGCCCGTACCGAAAATCGTGATCCGCATGATCCGCCCTGCTCCTTGTTCGTGCCTGGTTATGTCGTGTCAACGATGAGACCGACAATTATGCGTGGCCTGTGCAGCCCTCGCGAGCCCATTGCCGGGCCGTGACCAAAAAAAAGCCGCCGATCATCGACCGGCGGCTTCCGTTATGGCGTCCCCAAGGGGATTCGAACCCCTGTCGCTGCCGTGAAAGGGCAGTGTCCTAGGCCTCTAGACGATGGGGACGTCGATTTGGTGGAGCCAGGCGGGCTCGAACCGCCGACCTCAACACTGCCAGTGTTGCGCTCTCCCAGCTGAGCTATGGCCCCTATGACTCTAGGAGCTGCGCATTATAGGGATCGATTTCGGGTTTGCCAACACCCCGCAGCAATTAATTTGTAATCGCTTTTTTCAGCGCCTCGATGACCTGATCCTGATCGGATTCCGACAGATACGGATGCATCGGAATACTCAGGACATGATCAGCGGCGTACTCGGATTTCGGAATCGGCACATCGGAATAGAGCGCCGGCTGGCGATTCAGCGGCACCGGGTAGTACACCGCACTGGGAATGCCTGCCTCGTTCAAGGCCGCTCTCACCTGATCCCGGTCATCGACCTGGATCGTGTACTGGGCATACACGCTGGTACAACGCGGGTCGACATGGGGCGTCTTCACGTGGCCTGCCAGGGCGGCGTCGTAGCGGGCCGCCACTTGTTCGCGTCGCACGATCTCATCGTCGAATACATCCAGCTTGGCCAGCAGGACTGCGGCCTGCATGGTATCCAGGCGGCCGTTAATGCCGAGCATCGGATGATGATACGGCGCCGTCTGGCCGTGATTGCGCAGCTGGCGCATCTTTTCGGCCAGCGCGGCATCACGGGTGAAGGCCGCCCCGCCATCGCCGTAGCAACCCAGCGGCTTGGCCGGGAAAAACGAGGTGGCCGCGATCCCCGAAGCACCACAGGAACGCATACCGTTGAAGGTCGCGCCAAAGCTCTGGGCCGCGTCCTCGATCACCGGAATATCATGGCGTACACCGATATCCGTGATACGCCCCATATCCGCCATCTGGCCGAACAGGCTCACCGGCACGATCGCCTTCGTGCGCTCGGTGATCTTTTCCTCGATCAGCTCGGCGTCGAGGTTATAGGTCTCGGAATCGATATCCACGAAAACCGGCGTCGCCCCCAGAAGCCCGATCATTTCGCCCGTGGCGATAAAGGTGAACGGCGTGGTGATCACCTCGTCGCCCGGGCCGATATCCAGGGCCATCATCGCCACCAGCAACGCATCCGTACCACTGGCCAGCGCGATGCAGTGCTCGACACCGGCATAGTCGGCCAGCCGCTGCTCGAGCGTCTCGACCTCCGGGCCCATGACGTACTTGCCATGGTCCAGCACGCGATGGATACCGGCATCCACCTCATCCTTGATGCGACGATACTGTGCCTGGAGATCGATCAACTGCATGGCGTGGCAATGCCTGTGGCCGGCGTGAATGATTTGAAGAATAACATCGCCCGAACAAACCCTCGACTGAATGCGTTGACCGCGGAGGCGCACCTCGCTAGACTCTCGCCGCTCGGGCGGTTAGCTCAGCGGTAGAGCACTGTCTTCACACGGCAGGGGTCACTAGTTCGAATCTAGTACCGCCCACCAATCCCCCTGACAGCGCGATGTTCCACTTCGCGTTGTTATCCGGACAGCCCCTGGCTGCACGCCTGGGTTTTCGGGCGACTTGTCTGCCCGGCCGCGTCGGCCCCGGTGTCGGACTAGCCGACGGCGATCCCGAGCGGCGAGCGGCAGCGTGTCATCCCGGACATTGCACGGCCTCGATCGGTTCAGACACGGCCCGATCCATCACGTGGCTATCGTCGCGTACCTCACCCCATCGCACGCTGGATAGATCGCCGGGAGCGCGCGTGTCGCCAATTCCGCCCTGCTCGACGGCCACACCACGGCCGGCCAGGCGATCGACGCGTTCGGGCTCGGCATGCGAGCCGTTCGACAGGTTATCGAACACGATCATATCGCGCCCGGCGTTCAGCGCGTCTGCGGCCCCACGATCGACCGACAGCTGGCCACCAGATCAGCCAGCGAATCACAGGCCAGGCGACGATCGATAGCGCCCGGCGAGACGATACGTTCGATCTTCACGCCACGAGCACGCCGAGCCGTGCGTCGATCAGCCACGCTACCGCCCGACAGGGTCGTCTGCAGGGATCGCGCGAGCGCAGCAGCGGCCAGTGTGCAACGGGTCTTGTGCTCGTCGCGCCGCGGTATGCGTCGCGTCAGCCCGCCTTGGCTCAGGCGCTTGTCGAACGCACGGGCGATTCGTGTCACGGCATCGACGGTCTGACAACGCATGGCCGCCTCGAGCGTGCTGTCCAGTGCCCGACCGGTGCGAACCTCGAAAGCCAGGTCGGTCGTGATCTCATCACAGCGCGCCAGGGCGCTGTCGATCTGACGCGCAGCGATATAGCGCCACTCGGGCTGATCCAGTACCTGGCCGGCGAGCAAGAGTCCGCGCGCTGCCTCCGCGGCGGGCAGGAAGTCGGGCACGACGACGCCGTGGCTGGCACAGGCCCGCGCCGGGTCATCGGCCAGCAGGCCGGCCAGCGTCGTGGCACTCCGCCTGATCGCACGCGCGATGCGTGGATCGTGGCGTTCACACGGCCCGTCACACCACGCGCTCAGCGCGTTGCCGGTGGCAACCAGGCCGCCGGGCCGGCTGGACGCGGCAAGCGTGGTCTCCTGAATGAGCCCATCGGCACGCTGGACACCGACCAGCCAGTGCAACAACCGATGCAGGCGCGCCTGCCATGCCCGGCCGATAACGGGGTCGCGCGTCAGAACACGGGCCACATACGCACTGACCGGCGGTGAGAGCGGGCCCCAGCGTGCCCGCGCGCGATCGAACACCGCGGGCAATCCGGCGCCGATGGCGCCGTCCTGGGCGGCCGCCAGCACCGACAACGCCTGCTCGGCCAGCATGCGCCGGGCCATCTCGGCACGCGGGTCTCGCCCGGCTCTCACACGCGCTCCGATGGGCTCGATCGGGCTGGCCTGTCCAACGCGAGAAACCCTGCCGCAGTAAGTGCATCAACGCTTGCCGCCAGCGCGCCGCGCGCCTCGGCGACCTGATCGGCGTTGGCCCGGCCGAGGGCGCTGCATTGCGCTCGATCAGCCAGCCAGTCGACCACCTGGCACACGAGCGCGGCCTCATCATCGACGATCGCGGCGCGCCCGTCGCGACACCAGGGGGCCATGATATCGGCCCAGCTGTCCACATGGGGGCCCGTGACAACCACACAACCGGCCGCAGCCGGCTCGATGACGTTGTGCCCCCCGATACCGGGCACGAGCGTGCCGCCGACAAAGGCGATATCGGCCCGATGATAGAGCTGGCCCAGCGCGCCCAGCGTATCGACCAGCACGATATCGGCGGCAGCATCGAAGCCGTGCTGGCTGAAGCGCACCCACCGCCACGGGCCGGCCGCCAATTCTCGGGCAACGCTGTCGAAGCGCTGCGGATGGCGCGGGGCGATAACAAGCATCGCCTCGGGATGGTGGGTGCGTATCTCGGCAAAACATGACAGCCAGCGTGCTTCTTCGTCATCTCGCGTGCTGCCGGCGACGATGACCGGGCGTGCCGACGATGAGCGGCCGGGCGTGCTCTTTGCGCGGCCGTGTGTATCGTCCGCGGCCAGGTCGTATTTGATCTGGCCCAGTGTTTTCAGGGCCGCGTCAGCTGCGCCGAGCGCCGCGAAACGCGCCTTGTCGGCCGGGCTGGCCGCCGCGATCAGATCGATGCCCTGCAGCGTGTATCGCACCAGCCCGCGCAGCACGGCCGAGTCATAGCGGCCTGCCGAGCGCTGCGATACCGAGGCATTGATCAGCGCGGTCGGGATCGCTGCGCGGGCCAGCGTATCGAGCAGGTTCGGCCAGAGTTCGGTCTCGATGACGATGGCGCACCGCGGGCGGATCCGGGTGACAAACCGCTGCGTGGCGGCCCGGGTATCCAGTGCCAGATACATGACGGCAGCCGTCTCGCCGAGCGCCCGGCGGGCCGTTTCGCGGCCCGTGGGGGTCATCGTCGTCAACACGATCGGCGCGTTCGAAAGCTCGCGCAGCCGGTGTATCAGCGCAACCGCCAGCTGGACCTCCCCCACCGAGGCAGCATGCAGCCAGACCGGGCGATCGCTGCGCGCCGCGATCCGACCCAGCCGCTCGGACAGATGATGTCGATAGGCCGGCTCTCGACGCGAGCGCCAGACAAGATAGACCAACGCCAAGGGCAATAGACCCACGACGACGGCCCGATAGACCGCCAGCATCAACGGGGCAGCGCGCACGGGCTCAATCGCTGCCGCGTTCGCGGATACGCGCCGCGATCGCCGAGGTCGAATGGCCGTCGACGAACTCCAGAATACGAACCTCACCGCCGGCCGCGGTCACGCAATCCGCGCCGGCCACCCGGGCCGCGTCGTAGTCGCCGCCCTTGACCAGCACATCCGGCAAAAGCCGACAGATCAGGCGCTCGGGCGTATCCTCGCCAAAGGCGACCACCCAGTCCACGGCCCCCAGGCCACGCAGCACCTGCATGCGATGGGCCAGCGGGTTGATCGGCCGTGCCGAGCCTTTCAGGCGGGCGACCGAGGCATCGTCGTTGACCGCCACGATCAAGTGATCGCCCAGTGCGCGGGCGGCTTCGAGATACGCCACGTGCCCGGGGTGCAACAAATCGAAACAGCCGTTGGTCATCACCACCCGCTCGCCGCGGGCCTTGGCGCCCGTCATCCAGTCGGCCAGCGCGGCTTCGTCGGTGACCCCGCGCCCGCCTTCGGGCGCGGCATGCAGCGCGGCCAGCAACTCGTCGCGGCTGACAGCGGCCGTGCCCAGCTTGGCCACAACGATGCCGGCGGCCAGATTGGCCAGCTCGGCGGCCTGGGCGCGCGTCAGGCCCGCCGCAAGCCCGGCTGCCATCATCGCGATGACTGTGTCGCCGGCCCCGGTTACGTCAAAGACCTCTCGGGCCCGGGCCGGCAGATGATGGGCATCGTCGCGTTCGAACAGGCTCATGCCCTTCTCGCTGCGCGTGATCAACAGTGCGGCGAGATCCAGCTGCGACAGCGTGTAGTCGGCACCGCGGGCCAGCGCCGTGTCGTCCTGCCAGTCGCCGGCTGTGGCAAAGCTTTCGGCATAAGCGGCAAACTCGGCCACGTTGGGCGTGATCAGGCTGGCCCCGGCATAGCGTGCCCAGTCGCGCCCCTTGGGATCGATGAGAACCGCCACGCCCGCAGCATTCGCCATTGCGATGATCGCGGCGACATCGGCCAGTGTGCCTTTGCCGTAATCCGAGCAGACGATGACGTCCGTGTCGGCCAGTGCGGCACGGACCCGAGCCAGCAACTCGGCCCGCTCGAATGCCCCGTCCATGGCAAAGGATTTCTCGAAATCCAGACGTATGAGCTGCTGGTTGCGGCTCATGACGCGCAGCTTGGCGATCGTCGGGTGGGTATTGCTGATCAGCAGATCGCTGACCACCCCGGCCTCCTGCAGCAAGCCGTCGGCGGCCCGCCCGGGCTCATCGTCGCCGACCACGCCGATGAGCCGGGTTCGAGCGCCGATACGGGCCAGATTCAGCGCCACGTTCGCCCCGCCGCCCAGCCGGCGCTCTTCTTCACCGATGCGAACGACCGGCACCGGCGCCTCGGGTGAAATCCGCCCGGTGTCGCCATACCAGTAGCGGTCAAGCATCACGTCACCGATGACCAGCACACGTGCGTCAGCGAATACGGGCAGAGTGGGCATCGATCTTTCGTCGCTCGGCTGAATCGGCCATCATACAAACGCTCACGTCCCATTTACAGCAGGCTCCGAACGCGTGCGGTTCGTGATCTGCGTGCGCGAGTCCAATATGTCATGAGCCAGCCTGACCCATCCCGTGCCGATGCGCCCTCGCTTTCTCACCCGCGGCACTGGCCGAGCTGGACACTGGTGGGGCTGGGCCGGCTGCTGGCACGCCTGCCCTGGCGCGCCCAGATGCGGCTGGGCGCGCGGCTCGGGCGTCTGGCTCGTCATATCGTGCGCGATCGAGCACGGGTTGCGGCGATCAATCTGTCGCTGTGCTATCCCGAGCGCACATCGGCCGAGCGCAAGACCCTGCTCGATGCGCACTTCGCCTATGTCGGCCAGGGCGCGCTGGAAACCGTGTTCTGCTGGTGGGGCCGCCAGGCCGACATCGACGGCCTGGCCGATATCGAAGGCCTGCATCATCTGGAGGATGCGGCCATGCGCGGGCGCGGCATCATCCTGCTGTCTGCCCACACCACGTCGCTGGAGCTCGGCGTGCGCATGGCCCGGCCTTACATGCAGGCGCTGGGCTACACCACGACGGCCATGTACAAGCCGCCGCACGATCCGGTCATCGATCACGTCATGCGTACCCGTCGCGAGACCCACATCGGCGGCGCAACGATTGCCGACAACGATATCGGCGGGCTCATGGCCGCTCTGCGCCGGGGCGAGGCTGTCTGGTACGCCGCCGATCAGAAGGCCGGCAAACGTGTCAGCGTGACCGTCGATTTCTTCGGCCAGCCGGCCCGGACCCATGTCGCCATCAGCCGCGTAGCCAAGATGACGCGCGCCACCGTCGTCCCGTTCTTCACCCTGCGCCGAGCCGACGGACGCGGCTATCGCCTGATCGTCAAACCCGCGCTCACCGATTTCCCAAGCGGCGATGAAGCCGCCGACGCCCAGCGCATCAACCACCTCATCGAAGACGTCGTGAACGAGGACCCGGCCCAGTATTTCTGGCTGCACCAGCGCTTCAAACGCAAGAAATTCGACCCCTACAAGCGGGATGCCTCGAAGAAAGCCGTCTCGTAACCCGCCCGCAGCGCGGCCCAGTCGGCCCGGCCGAAATGAAAGACTGGCGCCCGGGCGGCGAACTTGTCCAACGAGCGCTTCAAACGCGCCAGATTGCTCTCTCGCCAGCGCCCCCGGCGCGGATTCCTGTATCGCGCCCGGTCGAAATCGATCAGCCAGGGCTTGTGGGCACCATCCAGAAGAATGTTGCGGGCGTTCAGATCAGCGTGGCACACGCCTCGAGCGTGGAGTGTGGCAATCGCCATGCCACAGGCCCGCCAGATCGCTTCGGTGACTGGCGCGTCAGCGACTCGCTCA
>PBAO01000070.1 GCA_002715985.1 Lysobacterales bacterium
AGCCTGGCCCACGGCGTGGATCTGTCGGTGCACGCGGCCACGAAATATATCGTGGGCCATTCCGATGCCATGCTCGGCACGATCAGCGCGGTTGATGAGACACGCTATCAGGGGATTCGACGAACAGCGATCGCGCTGGGCTACTGTGCCGGGCCGGACGATGTGTATCTCGGGGCTCGAGGGCTGCGTACGCTGGGCCAGCGGCTGCCGGTCCATGAGGCCAACGGTCTGGCGCTGGCCAACTGGTTGGCCGAACAACCCGGCGTTGCCCAGGTGATCCACCCGGCGCGGGCCGATCATCCGCAGCACGAGCGCTGGCTGCGTGACTTTTCCGGTGCCTGCGGGCTGTTCGCCGTCGAGTTGGCGCCCATCGATCGCACGCGGCTCGCCCAGATGATCGATGGCCTGGCGTTCTACGGCCTGGGTGCGTCCTGGGGCGGCTATGAAAGTCTCGTGCTGCCGGTGGATCCCAGCCACAGCCGCAGTGCCGTGGCCTGGCAGGCCGATGGCCCGCTGCTGCGGATCCACGCCGGGCTCGAACATATCGACGATCTGGTCGACGACATGGCCGCCGGGCTGGCCCGCGCCGGGCTGTGAGGCCCGACGCGGCGCGCCGCTGCTAGCAGACGTCGCGCGCCAGGCGGAGCCCGGCAAAGACATGGCGATGCGTCGGCGGGTAGAAGTTGCGAAAGCCCGGGCGGATGACGTCGGCCTCGGTGTGTCTTGATGCGCCCCGGGCCACGAAATGCGCGCCATCGAACCAGGGCAGGGAGTATTCGTCGTAGGGAAACGGTGAAAACCCGGGATAAGCGGCAAAGGCATCGTCACACCATTCCCAGACCTGGCCGGTGGCGGCCAGCCGGTCACGACGCCGCGCGGCCTCCCATTCGGCCTCGCGCGGCAACCGGGCGCCGGCCCAGGCCGCGAACGCCCGGGCTTCGTACCAGCCGATGCCGTGTACCGGATCGTCGCCGGTCGTGCCGATACGGCCGGCCAGATCATTAACGCACCAGCCGGTGCCGACGGCCTGCCAGTGCTGAGGCCGGTCGATGCCGTGCTCGCAGCGCCAGGCCCAGCCGGCGGGATCCCACAGGGTAGGGTCGTCATATCCACCGGCGTTCATGAAAGCCAGCCACTGGCCGTTGCTCACCGGGGTATCGGCCATGGCGAATGCGTCGAGTGAGACCGTTCGAACCGGCTGCTCGTTATCGTAGGCCTCCACGTGATCGGTGCCGAGTGTGACTGAGGCAGCGGCCAGCCTTTCAAAGCGCGTATCCAGCGTCCGGGCCGTGACCGGCGACGGGCTCGGCGAGGCCGCCAGGGCCAGCTGGGCTTCGGCCATGCGCATGGTTTCCAGGTGCTGGGCATAGTGCTGGCGCACGAACGACAACAGATAGCCGTTATCCAATAACGGATGCCGGGTATGCTCGGCGCGCGCCCAGTAGCCGTCGTTGATGGCCGCGATCTCTTGTGTCCAGGCTCGCATCGCGGCCGGGCCCGGCAGGCGCGCACTGCGCTCGCCCTTGGTACAGAGTTCGGGAAAGTAGAGCGTACGCCACGGATCGGTGACGGTGGTATCGCCGAAGACACGCTCGGCCAGCCAGTAGTTCTCGACAAAGAACATATGGCCGACGTGCCACAGCAACGGCGAAAGATCGGGATGCGCCTGGCGGCGCAGCGTGGCCTCGTCGTAGGCGGTCAGGACGCTGCGTGTACGTTCGCGCAGGCGGGCCAGACGGGTCGGGGGATTGGCGGTCATGAAGCGCCATTGGTGTTGGTTATGCGTTCACCGTAACAAAGCTTTGCGCGCTGACGGCTGACCAGCCCGGGGCGTCGTCGAAGGCTTCCGAAGCCAGAACCTGCCCGTCGTGCCAGTCGTGGTGTACGTAGAGCGAGGGCGCGGGCGCGTTGACGCTGCTGCGCAGGCCCGTCATGGACTGTCCGTCGGTCACGATCATGTTCAGCAGCGCCTTGCGCGACGGTGTCTCGCCAAGCAGCGCCAACGTGCGCTCGTGGGCACGTGCGAGCTTTTCGGCCGGGCTGCCGGGCTGGGAGCGCAGCAGGGCAAACAGATACTCGGAATCGGTGTTGCCGTTGATGTCTTCCTCGATGGCCGGGTCGATCTCGGCGCGCATCCGGGCGCGTATCCCGCGGGAGAATCCCTCGATATAACCGTTGTGCACGAAGATCAGCCCGTCACCGGCAAACGGCTGGGTGTTGGCGTGGTCGGTGCCCAGACCGCTGGTTGCGCTGCGTACGTTGGCCAGCCACACGGGCCGAGTCAGGCTGCGTGACAGCGCGTCGAGATTGCCATCGGCCCAGATCGGCAGGATCTGACGATAGACCGCCGGCACGAGCGCATCGTCGTACCAGGCCACGCCCCAGCCGTCGGCATTGACGGTCGAACTGATCGTTTCCCGCGCGTCCCAGGCCTGTCGCGCCAGGCTGTGCGGTGGGGCGCTCAGGAACGTGTCCAGACGACACGGGGCGCCGATGAAAGCAGCGATACGACACATGAAGACGATTCGGGCGATAGGCGAGGCGCCCATGATAACGTCAGTACAATTCTCTTATCGGACAAGACATGTCAGAAATGCCCAGCGATGCACGGGTGGTGCATCACGGGGTGACGCCCACGCGCCGGATCCCCAGCCTGATCGACGATGTGCGACACGGCCTGCTGGAGGCGCCGAGAACGCTGCCGCCGAAATACTTCTACGATGATCGTGGATCGCAGCTGTTCGAGGCAATCTGCGATACGCCCGAATATTACCCGACGCGGACCGAGGACGCGCTGCTGGCCGGGGCCAGTGATGCGATCATCGCCCGCGTCGCGCCCGATCATCTGATCGAGCTGGGCAGCGGCAGCTCGAAAAAGACCCGGCACCTGATCGCGGCCTGTCACCGCGCCGGTGTGGCCACGCGCTACTGGCCGTTCGAGGTCAGCAGCCAGATCATGCTCGATGCCGCCGAGGCATTGGTCGACGACTATCCCTGGTTGCGCGTGGATGCGATGAGCGGGGATTACACGGGCGGGCTGTCGAACCTGCCGCTGGCCGAGGACGGCGGACGTCGTCTGTTCGTCTTTCTGGGGGGCACGCTGGGTAACTTCGAGCCCGAGGCCGCGGCCGCGATGCTGGATGAGATCGGTGCCTTGATGAACCCGGGCGATGCGCTCTTGCTGGGGCTGGATCGCGTCAAGGATCCGGCCATACTGGAGGCGGCCTATGACGACCGCGCCGGCCACACGGCGGCTTTCAATCGCAACGTGATCAACGTGCTCAACCGGGAACTGGGCGGCGATATCCCGATCGAGGCCTATCGTCATCAGGCCGTGTTCAACGAAGAGGCCGAGCGCATCGAGATGTGGCTGATCGCCCAGTGGGCCCATGAGGTCTATTTCAGCGCGCTGGATGCCGGCTTTGTCATGCAGGCCGGCGAGGGCATCCTGACCGAGATCAGCCGCAAATTCACGCGACAGACCATTGATGATCTGCTCGCGCGCTGCGACATGGCTGCCATGGATCATTTCGAGGCCGAGGATCAGGCGTACTCGCTGATTCTCGCCACTCGCGCATAGGGCGTCGCGCGCCGCCGCTATCGTCGGCGGCGCGCTCGCCGATTCACGCCTGACGATCCAATAACGCCAGCAGCAGCGCCATCTGCGCGTGCAGGCGGTTTTCGGCCTCATCCCAGACCACGCTCTGCGCGCCGTCGATGACCTCGGCGCTGACTTCTTCGCCGCGATGGGCCGGCAGGCAGTGCATGAACAACGCATCGGCCTTGGCCCGGCGCATCAAGGCATCGTTGACCTGGTGCTCGGCGAAATCCGCCAGACGTTTCTCGCGGCTCTGTTCGTCGCCCATGCTGGCCCATACGTCGGTGACCACCAGATCGGCCTGCTCGGCGGCCTGATGCGCTGAGTCGCAGACCACCACGTGATCACCGCCGCACGCCAGGATCTCGGCGTCCGGGGCATAGCCGGCGGGGGCGGCGATCTTCAGCGTGAAACCGAGAATCCGGGCAGCATTGATATAGGAATGGCACATGTTGTTGCCATCCCCGATCCAGGCCACGGTCCGGCCCGTGATATCGCCGCGGTGCTCGACGTAGGTCTGCAGATCGGCGAGCAGCTGACAGGGATGCAGCCGATCGGTCAGCCCGTTGATGACCGGCACGCGCGAATAGGCGGCGAACTCTTCGAGCACCGCGTGCGAGTGGTTGCGGATCATGACCGCATCACACATGCCGGACAGCACGCGCGCGGTATCCGCGACCGGCTCGCCGCGCCCGATCTGGGTATCCCCCGGCGAGAGGAAGATCGCATGGCCGCCCAGCCGGGTCATGCCGGCCTCGAACGATACGCGGGTACGCGTCGAGGCTTTTTCGAAGACCATCGCCAGCGTCTTGCCCGCAAACGGACGATCCGTCGGCGCGCGCTGCTTGCGGGCAATCGCACTTTCGATGACAGAAAGAATACCCGAGCGACCGAGATCGTCGAGGCTTAGAAAATGTCGCGCGGTCATGAGCGTCGGATTGTGTAGGCGTGGGCCGCTCGTGGCCGGGCAGCGGCCGGGATGGCCGCGCCGGGGCACACGAGACAATCGGCTATCGTCCAATAAAAAAGGCCCCGTCGCAATGCGACGAGGCCTCGGACGGGCTACACGTGCGCTGGCTTAGCCGGCGGCGTCGAACTTCTTGGAAATGCCGTCCCAGTCGACGACACTCCACCAGGCTTCAACATAGTCCGGCTTCTTGTTCTGGTATTTCAGATAGAAGGCGTGCTCCCACACATCCAGGCCCATGATCGGTTTGCCGGATTCGGAAACCACGTCCATCACCGGGTTGTCCTGGTTGGGCGTGGGCACGATCTTGAGCTTGCCGTTGTCCGGTACAAGCCAGACAAAGCCGGAGCCGAACAGGCCGGTGGCTTCGCCGGTGAACTTCTCCTTGAAGTCATCGAACGAGCCAAAGCTGGCGTCAATGGCATCTGCCAGTGCGCCGCTCGGCTTGCCGCCCCCGTTGGGACTCATCGACTCCCAGAACAGAATGTGGTTGAAATAACCGCCACCTTGGTTGCGCACGCCGGCGCCGTGCTGGCCAGCCTTGGCCAGGATCGTTTCGAGATCCTGATCCTCGAGTTCCGTGCCTTCGATGGCCTTCTGGAACTTCGTCAGATAGGCGTTGTGATGCTTCTGATGATGGATTTCCATCGTGCGCGCATCGATATAAGGCTCGAGCGCATCATAATCATAGGGCAGGTCGGGCAGTTCAAATGCCATGTTGTCGTCCTTTTGATGACGCAAATGTATTGACGTCTCCTATTTATATAAGGTTTGACCGATATTTTTCAAAGCCTTCGTTGCACACGTTGTCGGTTGGCCCGGCCGGGGGTTGATCATGAGGCGTTGGCACCTATATTCAGTCATCGATTACATATCTCCTGTCGAAGAGGATTCGCTGATGAGTGCCAAGGCCATGGAAGTCATCAAGAACGAAGTCGAGACCAACCCGGTCGTGCTGTATATGAAAGGCACACCGGATTTCCCGCAGTGCGGCTTTTCCGCGCGCAGTGCCGAAGCGCTCAAGGCCTGTGGCGTGACCTTCAAGGCGGTCAACGTCTTCGACGACGAAGAGATCTATCGTCAGGGCGTCAAGGTCTACTCCAACTGGCCGACCATCCCGCAGCTGTTCGTCAGCGGCGAGCTCGTGGGCGGCTCGGATATCATCATCGACCTGTTTCAGTCGGGCGAGTTGAAGACCATGCTGGAAAACGCCAGCGCCGGCAGCGACTCGTAGAGCGCACGCAATAAGAGAAACAGGCCGGCTTCTTGCCGGCCTTTTTAATGCAGACGATGGTGCCATGACACAAGATTCCTCGACGCGCCGTATCGGTATCGTGCTGATCGGCGACGAACTGCTGTCCGGCAAACGCGCCGACAAGCACATGCCTGCCGTGATCGAGCGTCTCTCGGCGCGTGGCATGGAGCTGTCGTGGGCGCGTATGGTCGGCGACGACGCCGGCCTTTTGACGCGCACATTGCGCGAAACGCTGGCCAGCCCGGATGTCGTGTTCAGCTTTGGCGGTATCGGGGCCACGCCGGACGACCGTACGCGCCAGTGCGCGGCCGCCGCGGCGGACGTAGCGCTCGAGGTCAACGCCGACGGCCGGGCGATTCTCGAAGATAAATGGGGCGACAAGGCCTATCCGCAGCGTATTCATATGGTGGAATGGCCTGTCGGCGCCCAAGTCATCCCGAACCCGGTCAATCAGGTGCCCGGCTTTTCCTTCGGCGATCACCATTTCGTGCCGGGCTTTCCCAACATGGCCTGGCCGATGATCGAATGGGTGCTGGATACACATTACAGCGCACTCCACAGCGACGAGCGGCGCGTCGAGTATCTTGTCGAGGTATTCGATACCCCGGAAAGCGCGCTGATCGAGTTGATGCGATCGGTCATGGAGGCGCATCCGGGCGCGCGCATTGCCTGTCTACCGGCAGCCGACGGCCGGCGCGCCATCGAGTTCGGCGTGAGCGGCATGCCGGGCGTGGCTGGCGACGCCTTCGATGGCCTGTACGAGGCTCTGGTGGCCAAGGGCGTGCCGCTGGGCGAAGCGCGCCGGCGTTAATCGGGCGCGTGCCGCCCCATATCAATCGGCACGCCGAATACCGGCACGATGAAACGCGCGGCCTGAGTCGCCGACAGGGCCGCGGCGAGATCGCGTGCCGGGGCTTCGCGTGATTCGTCGGTCAATCGGAACGTGCCGAAGTGGATCGCGATCGCCCACGCGGGCGCCAGGGCCTCGAAGGCCTGTACCGCTTCGGCCGGGTTCATGTGCTGGGCGGCCATGAAGATGCGTGGCGCATAGGCGCCGATAGGAAGCAGGGCACAGCTCAGATTCGTGAAACGGGTGGCGATCGCCTCAAACAGCGCGTCGTCATAGCCGGTATCGCCGGCAAAATAAACCGATTGCGCCCCGCATTCGATGACATAGCCACACCACAGTACCCGGTTGCGATCGAAGACTCCGCGCCGCGACCAGTGCTTGGCCGGCGTGGCGGTGACCGTCAGCGCACCGATGGGTTCGTGCTGCCACCAGTCCAGGGTCGCGATCCGTGTGGCGTTGTGGGCCTGCAACCAGGCCTGAAGCCCCAGACCGGCCACAAAGCAGGGTGCGTGATCACGCGCCAGTGCCCGAATCGTGGCGGCCTCGAGATGGTCGTAGTGGGCGTGGCTGATGAGCACGACATCAATGTGCGGCAGATCGGCATAGGCGATCCCCGGCGGGTGTGCACGCTTTGGGCCGATACCCGGCAACGGACTCACCGTGTCGGCGAACACCGGGTCGGTGAGAACATTCAGCTCGGCGATCTGGATAAGCGCCGTGGCGTGGCCGATCCAGGTGATACGCAAGCCGTCCACGCGCTCGGCGGCGGGCGTATGCGGCTGATGTGGCGGAGTTGTCCAGGGCGCGAGCTTCGCCCGGCGCGTAATGAGCCAGTGCCACAGATCGCGCTGTCGACACGGTGTCTCGGCGCGCCCCGGATAGAAGAAGCGCCGACCGTCGAAATGGTCGGTCGGCGCGCTCGGCAGGTCGGGGCGTGGGCTGTCGCCCAGCAGTTTGGCCGCGATGCTCAGACCTTCTTGCCCGCCAGATACAGCCAGGTCGATACCACGGTATCGGGGTTGAGCGACATGCTCTCGATACCCTGCTCGAGCAGCCATTTGGCCAGATCCGGATAGTCCGAGGGGCCCTGGCCACAGATGCCGACGTACTTGTTGTTGCGCTTGCAGGCCGAGATCGCCTTTTCCAGCATGATCTTGACCGCCGGGTCGCGTTCATCGAACAGATGGCTGATCAGGCCCGAGTCACGGTCCAGGCCCAGCGAGAGCTGGGTCATGTCGTTGGAGCCGATAGAGAACCCGTCGAAGTAGGCCAGGAACTCGTCGGCCAGTACGGCGTTACTGGGCAGCTCGCACATCATGATCACTTTGAGACCATTCTCGCCGCGTTTGAAGCCGTGGGATTCGAGCAGCTCGGACACCCCCTTGGCCTCGCCGAGTGTGCGCACGAACGGGATCATGATCTGAACATTGGTCAGACCCATCTCGCCGCGGACACGCTTCATGGCCTCCAGCTCCAGCTCGAAGCAGGCCTTGAAATCATCGGCCAGATAACGCGAGGCACCGCGCCAGCCGATCATCGGGTTTTCTTCTTCCGGCTCGTAGGCCTCACCGCCCAGCAGATTGGCATATTCATTGGACTTGAAGTCCGACAGGCGCACGATCACCGGCTTGGGATGAAAGGCCGCTGCCAGCGTCGAGATGCCCTCGACCAGCCGGTCGACATAGAACTCGCGCGGGCTGTTGTAGCCGGCGATATGGGCATCGATCTGGCGCTGGAGATCGACGGGCTGGTCGTCGTATTCCAGCAGGGCCCGAGGATGTACGCCGATCTGGCGGTTGATGATGAACTCCAGCCGCGCCAGGCCCACGCCGGCATTGGGAATGCCGGCGAAATCGAAGGCCCGCTCGGGGTTGCCCACGTTCATCATGATCTTGGTGCCGATCTCGGGCATCTTGTCGAGCGAGACTTCATCGATATTGAAATCGATGATGCCGTCGTAGACATAGCCGGTATCGCCCTCGGCACAGGAGACCGTGACTTCGGCCTTGTCGGCGAGCCGTTCCGTGGCATCACCACAGCCCACGACTGCCGGGATACCCAGCTCACGGGCGATGATGGCCGCATGACAGGTGCGCCCGCCGCGATTGGTCACGATGGCCGCGGCCCGTTTCATCACCGGCTCCCAGTCGGGATCGGTCATGTCGGTGACCAGAATATCGCCGTCCTCGACCTTGTTCATCTCCTTGATCGAGGCAACGTTGCGCACGCGGCCCGCGCCCACACGCTGGCCGATCGAGCGGCCTTCGACCAGCACATCATGACCGGCCGAATCCAGCTGATAACGCTCGAGCGTCGTGGCGTTGGATTTCACGGTTTCGGGCCGGGCCTGCAGGATGAAGAGCTGGCCGGTCTCGCCGTCCTTGCCCCATTCGATATCCATCGGCCGGCCGTAGTGGCGCTCGATGATCAGGGCCTGGGCGGCGAGCGCTTCGGCATCGGCGTCGGTGAGCGAGAACCTCGCCTGATCGGCGGCGTCCACGTCCACGAACTCGGTGGTCTTGCCATGGCTGCGATCGGCGGTATAGACCATCTTGATGGCCTTGCCGCCCTTGACCCGACGCAGGATCGCCGGGCGCCCGGCATCGATATTGTCCTTGTAGACATAGAACTCGTCGGGATTGACCGCGCCCTGAACCACGGCCTCGCCCAGGCCCCAGGAGCTGGTGATGAAGACCACCTTGTCGAAACCGGATTCGGTATCGATGGTGAACATCACACCGCTGGCGCCGGTGTCGGCGCGCACCATGCGCTGGATGCCGGCCGACAGGGCCACCTGGCTGTGTTCGAAGCCCTTGTGAACGCGATACGAGATCGCCCGATCGTTGAACAAGGACGCAAAGACATCCTTGATCGCCAGCATGATGTTATCCAGCCCGCGGACGTTGAGAAACGTCTCCTGCTGGCCGGCGAACGAGGCGTCGGGCAGGTCTTCGGCCGTGGCCGAGCTGCGCACGGCGACCGCGATATCCTCGTGGCCATCGGCCAGCGTTGCAAAGGCCTCTCGAATGGCGTCTTCGAGTTCGGGCGGGAAGGGGTGTTCGATGACCCAGTTACGGATCTTTTCGCCTGTGGCGACCAGGGCATCGACGTCATCGACGTCAAGATCATCCAGCGCGGCATTGATCTTGTCAGCCAGGCCGTCGTGGGCCAGGAACGCGCGATAGGCATCGGCCGTGGTGGCAAATCCGTCGGGCACCGAGACGCCGGCATCGGCCAGATGGCTGATCATCTCGCCCAGCGAGGCGTTCTTGCCCCCGACCGATTCGACGTCATTCATACCGAGCTGGCTGAACCAGACCACTTGCGAGTTGTTCACGCGTGACTTCCTCTGACTGGGCAAGTTGTATCGGCCCGCATTCTACACAGCCGGAATCATGTGCCCGTATGGGAACGATTCCGACCCACGTGGCGCGCCACGCGGTCGCGTCATGACAGGGCTGTCGTGTCATCGACGCGATCGGTGATTCACGGCACCATGCCACGATGACTACGACATCCGATAGCGGCCAGCGTCCGGTCTTCTTCGTCTCTGACCGAACCGGTATCACCGCCGAAACGCTGGGGGCGACGCTGCTCACCCAGTTCGATGAACGTCAGTTCCGACAATCCACGCTGCCGTTCATCAACTCGGCCGAGAAAGCGCGTCAGGCGCTGGAGTACATCGAGCACACCGGGCGTTCGCTGGGCACCCGGCCCATCGTCTTCTCGACCACGGTCTCCGACGAGGTGCGCGACATCCTGCGCGGCGGCAACGTGGTCTTCCTCGATCTCTTTGATGCCTTCGTGCCCCAGCTCGAGGCCGCACTCGAGGCCAAGTCCTCGCACGAGATGGGCCGGGCCCACGGCATCGCCGATCAAGCGGTCTACGAATCACGCATCGATGCCATGAACTATGCCCTGGCCCACGACGACGGGGTGGGCGAGAACGGCTACGCGCGGGCCGAGGTGATCCTCATGGCGCCCTCGCGTTGTGGCAAGACGCCGGTCTGTATCTACATGGCCATGCAGCACGGTATCTTCGCGGCCAACTATCCGCTGACCGAGGATGAGTTCGAGTCGCGCCATCTGCCCGCGGCGCTGGCCCCGCATCGCGACAAGCTTTACGGGCTGTATATCGGCGCCGACCGGCTGCATCAGATCCGCAGCGAGCGTCGCCGCGGCAGCCAGTATGCGGCCATGGGCCAGGTCAGCTATGAACTGCGCCAGGCCGAGTCGCTCTACAAGCGCCACCGCGTGCCTTATGTCGAGACCACCAACCGCTCGATCGAAGAGGTCGCGGCCGTGATCATGCAGGATCGCGGGCTGCGGCGGCGCTCGTTCTAATTTGAAAAGCGCCCAGGCTGCCGTATATTCAAGCGATGCCCAGACTCAAGCGAAACCACTGGCTGGCCGGCGCCGAGCCGCGCAGCTTTACCGGCCTCATGGGGCTTTACGAGAGTAACTTCCGGCGTTTCGAACGCCTGGCCCCGGAGCTGGATCTGCCGTTTGATACGGCGCGCTCGGTCGGTGAAGAGGCCACGCTGTATCTTCGCGTGATCGAGCGGTGTCGCTATACGACCACGCTCAACCTGACTTACTGGTTTGGTGAAGGTGACGCCGCACGGGCCGATCCGAACATCACACTGCGCGTGTATCGCGACGCCGAGCTGGCCGAGGCGATCTACTGCGATGCACGCTCGCGCTATGCCGCGCTGGCCGGCGTGCCGGATATCGACGAAGACGTGCTCTCCGAGCAATGGCCACGCAATCTGTTGCTCAACAAATGGCTGGCCTATTGCCTGGCTCAGGGCCACGGCTTTGGCGGAGCCCATCGGCCGCGCGACGGGGACGCCCGGTAACTTAGCCGCGCGGTTCGCGCTCGGTTTCCGGCTCGACGAGCTGCAGGCCCAGCTCTGAAATCATGCCATCGGTGATTGCACGCACGATCAGCCGAATCCTGCCCAGATCGATTTCATCACCGGTGACCGGCCGTCGGCGCAGACGCTGACGAACCAGCCGGCCGAGCGTGAGACCGGCTTCCTCGCCGTTCAGCGTAATACCGTACAGCCTTGCAAACTCGGCAGCCGGCGCCTCGGCGTGAATCGTGAACGGGCCGAAGAAACGATTGGGTTGGGTGATTGGATCCCGGGTTTCGCCCTGAAACAGCCGGGCCAGATCATGACGGGCCTGGCTGGGGGCGATCAGATAGACCAGATCATCGAATGCGAAGGTGAAACCGGTCTTGGGCAGGATCAGCCGGCCACGACGCGCGACGGCGGCCACCCGGATATCGGCCAGCCGATGCAGCGGCGCCGCTCCGGCGCCCGACATGATCGATGCGCTCTCGATGCGATATCCCAAAAGCTGATAGCTATCCCCGCGCTGGCCCTCCAGGGCAAAGGCAGCCACCGGTTCCGGCTCGGGCGGCACCTCGAGCTTGAGCAGGCGTGCCATGCCGCCCAGCGATGAGCCCTGAATGATCAGTGACAGCAGCACCACCGCAAACGCGATATCGAACAGAAACTGGGCATCCGGCAGCCCGGCCATCAAGGGAAACAACGCCAGCACGATCGGCACCGCTCCGCGCAGGCCGACCCAGGCGATGAAGCCCTGCTCGCGTATCGGAAATCGAAACGGCAAGAGACTGACATAGACCGCGGCCGGCCGGGCGATGAAAATCAGGAACAGGGCGATGAGAAACGCCGGTACGGCATCGGCCCAGATCTGGCTGGGATTGACCAGCAGGCCCAACAACAAGAACATCCCGGCCTGGGCCAGCCAGGCCAGCCCGTCCATCACACGAAAGACATGTTCTGTGGCCTGATTGCGTCGGTTGCCGATCACGAGCCCGACGAGATAGATGCCGAGAAACCCGCTGCCACCCAGCTGGTTGATCGCCGTAAAGGCCATCACGCCGCCCGAGGCGATCAACAGGGCATAAAGCCCCTCGACCAGGGGGATACGCGCCACCAGCCAGGCCAGTGCCGTGCCCAGTGCCAGGCCACCGACGATACCGATGCCGAACTGCTGGATCAGCTCGATGGCGATCGTGTCGAGCTCGAAGGGTGCATCGTTGCCGATAGCGGTCATCAGGAACGTGACCAGAAAGATCGCCATCGGGTCGTTCGTACCCGACTCGATTTCCAGCGTGGCCGATACACGCTCGTTCAACGTCACCCCGGTGCTGCGCAGCTGCGAAAACACGGCCGCGGCATCCGTGCTGGCCACGATCGAGCCCAGCAGCAGCCCGTAACGCCAGTCCACCTCGAGCACGAAAGCGATGAAGGCACCGGCCAACGAGGCAGAGACCAGCACCCCGGCGGTGGCCAGAGACAACGCCGGGCGCAGACCCACGCGGAATGACTTGAACGGTGTACGCAGTCCGCCGTCCAGGAGAATGATGGCCAGTGCCAGGTTGGCGATGAAATACGTCACCGGCACGTTGGAAAAGCCGATCTGGCCGATCCCGTCATTGCCGGCCAGCATCCCGCACACCAGAAAGATCAACAGTAGCGGTGGGCCGAAACGCGACAGGGCACTGGCCATGACGCTCAGAAACAGAATCAGGCCCACCACGAACAGAATGATATTGGTTTCGGTCATTACGCTGCGCTCAGGAGCCTCGAGCCATTATGGACATGCTGCCAAGGAATGGGTTCTCGCCCGAATTGGTTGAGCCGTTTTATATCGAGAGGTAACCTGCTATTTGGGAATAAACAAATAACCGTATCGCATGAATAAAACGATATGCCTTCAGCCCGTGATGCTGCCGTGCTGAGTATCGTCTTCGGCACGATCGTGGGCCTGGCGCTGGGTTTGACCGGGGGCGGCGGCTCGATCTTCGCGGTGCCGCTGTTGATCTATGGCCTGGGCGTGGCGCCGCGCCAGGCGATTGGCCTGTCTCTGGTGGCCGTGGCGCTTACAGCCGCCTCGGGCGCCGTGCAGGCGGCACGTCGCGGCGTGATCGAATGGCGAGCCGGGCTGATCTTCGCCGTGGCGGGCATGATCATGGCCCCGGCCGGTGTCTGGCTGGGCGAACACGTCAGCGAGACAGCCACCCTCATCGCCTTCGCGGTGCTGATGATCGGCGTGGCTACGCGAATGCTCGTTCGTGCTGCGCGTGCCCCCCAGGATGCACGCGTCGTGCGAGCCCGGGTCTCTGAACAGGCCGATGACGATACAGCCACGGTGTGTCGTTACGCAGCCGATGGCCGCCTGCGTCTGAATGCTCCGTGCAGCGCAGCGCTGGCCGTTGCCGGGCTGCTGGTTGGCGTGGGCTCGGGGTTTTTCGGCGTCGGTGGCGGTTTTCTGATCGTCCCGGCGCTGGTCTGGATCACCGAGATGGGCATTCATCGCGCGGTGGCCACATCGCTTTTCGTGATCGTGCTGATCGGGCTGTCGGGTGTCGTGTCCACGTTGGCCGCCGGGCGTGTCTTCGACCCGGTGATCGCCGCCGGTTTCATTGCCGGCGGGCTGTTCGGCATGACGCTCGGGCGTTACGGCGCCGAGCATCTGGCCGGGCAGCAGCTGCAACGAGTGTTCGCGATTGCGATGGTCGTCATCGCGGTCTTCATGCTCGTCAAACCGTTGATCACGACATGACCCGTTGCGCATAGCCCGTCCCGACCAGCCCCGAAAGACAAGAGCCGCGGCATCTAGGGCGTATCGATACGCGCCCACGGCCATCGCCGGCACCCGGGCATCAATCGATATCAGTCGAGTTCTGGCCGGGCCAAACAGGCGGCGATCCTGCCGGCAACACGATACTGCCGGACAAAAAAAGCCCCTTGTCGGTTACCCGACAAGGGGCTTTTGATGGTGGAGGCGGCGGGAATCGAACCCGCGTCCGCGGATTCTCAACCCTTGGATCTACATGCTTATTTCGTCTTTGATTGTCGGCGCAGGCTACCCGACGAAAAGGGACAACCTGCGCGTAGCTTCGTTTGTTCTTAACGGATCAGCCCGAAACGGGGCCTTACCGCGAGTCTATGTAATATGACATCCGTTACTGGGAGCACAGACACTCACCAGGCGGACGCTAGCGGGGTTTAAGCCGCTAGTGCGTAGTTGTCGTCGTTCGCAACTAGCTTAAGTTGCAACCGGATTAACGAGGAAGATTGCAACCTCGGCATGCACCTTGGGTTTTGACATCCGCGTCGAAGCCATGTCGCCCCCGTAAACTACGTTGTGATTGTAACACCTTGAATGATGGAGCAGGTCGGCTGTTTTTCAACGAGGGGCTGTTGCGGTTTCGTACGAGCGCCGCGTTGGCGCCCAAAATATGGCCAGGCAAGGCGCGCGCCGCGGCTCTGGCTGTGCCACGATCAAGGTGAGCAACACCGCATGACCATATTTTGGGCCCAACCCTTAGGGACAAGCGCCCCAAAATTAACGATACGTCGGCAATCCAGCGTTCTAGCGCGCCAGCGCAGAACGACTGCGCGGCGTGAGCTACGCCTCGTCTTGCCGCAAAACAGCGCTTGGCGCGGACTCGTACGAAACAGCAACAGCCCCTAGCCGTCGCTACGCATGATCTGTGCCTTGCGCCGCTGCCAGTCCTGGGTTTTCTTGGTCTGGCGTTTGTCGTATTTGGCCTTGCCCTTGGCGAGCGCGATTTCCAGTTTGGCCTTGCCGCGGCGCCAGTACATGGCTGTCGGGACGATGGTATAGCCTTTCTGCTCGGTCGCGCCGATCAAGGAAGCCAGCTCGCGGTCGTGCAGGAGCAGCTTGCGCGTGCGAGTGGCATCGGCCAGCACATGTGTCGATGCCGATTCCAGCGGCTGGATATGGCTGCCCAGCAGGAACGCTTCGCCGTCCTTCATCAGGACATAGGCCTCGGCCACGCGCCCCTTGCCCGCGCGCAGGGATTTGACCTCCCAGCCTTCCAGTACCAGCCCGGCCTCGAACTTGTCTTCCAGAAAGTAATCATGACGGGCGCGACGATTCAACGCGATGGTCGAGCCCTGCGGTGTCTTGTTGTCTTTAGCCTTGCTCATATGGACTTAGTATAGCGCTAGAGGCAAGCTGCGCGTCATGTCCGCGTATGCGTTTCTTCCTGGCCGGCCGGATGCGTCCGGGCGCTGGCTGTCGCTCGGGCTGGTCATGGCCGTGACCGGCATGGCCGGGGTCTGGCGTCTGCCATATCTGGCCGGTCAACACGGCGGTGTGTGGTTTCTGGCCGTGTATGCCCTTGCGCTTTTCGGTATGGGGTGGCCTTTACTGGCCGGCCAACTGCTCTTGGCACGCGGCCAGTCCGTCGACCTGGTCCGGTTGCTGGCTGATCGCACGCCTGTTCGCTGGGCGCCGGCCGCGCGCCTGGTGGGCGGTTGTCTGCTGGTAGCGATTGCTGCACTGCTGGCAGTCTATGCGGTGGTGACAAGCTGGGTGCTGGCCTATACCGCGCGTGCGCTGGGCGGCGATATCGCCGGCCGGGCAGCGGTCACCGTCGGTAATGACTTCGCACAGTTTCTGCACGAGCCGGAGCGCGGGCTGGGATGGCTGTTGTTGTTCTGGATCTTGGTTGCGCTCGTGGCCACGCTACTCGACGCGCGACAGCTATGGCGGGCGCTGGCGGGGCTGTTCGGGCTGGCGGTTTGCCTGGTTGCCGCACTGGCGATCCACGGGCAGGGTTTCGATGCATCACGCCTGAACGATTTGTTGACGCCGCAGGCCATGAGTCTGGGGGACGGGCTGGTGGCGATCACGCAGGCGTTTTATGCCCTGGGCCTGGGAAGCGGCATCGCGCTGGCGCTGGGCCAGACTCTGACCGTGAATACGCCGGTGTTTCGACCGGCCGCAATGACGGTTGGGCTGGTTCTTGCGATCGGTCTGGCGAGTTGCCTGGCCTGGCCGATGCTATTCGCCCCCGAGGTGCTGGCCCAGCTGGCGAGCGTGACCGCGGTTTTGCAACACGCACCGAGCGCGTTGGATAACCGCCTGGATCTTGCTCTGTTCTACGCGCTTCTGGCGGTTCTGGCCTTATCGAGCGCGATCGCGCTGTTTGAAGTGCTTTTACAGACGATCGCGCGGGCGAGCGGCCTCTCGCGAGCCCGCAGCGCGCTGTCGATAGCGGGGTTGTTGCTTATTCTGGGATTGTGTGTCGAGCATGATCTGGCTGTGGCCGTCGACGGTCGCCCACGGTTTTTCGATCTGCTGACGGCTCTGGCCGGCGATATCGTCTTCCCGCTGGCCGCTGTCTGGCTGGTGTTTATGCTTGGCGTACTGGTGCCGCCATCGGCGCTGTTCGGCGAGCCAGGGCCGGCCGGCGGGCGTGTGCCGATGGGGCAGCGAGTATGGCAAGCCTTGCTGCGGCATCCGGCGCGCCTGGGGGTGATCACCGTAGGGTTTCAAACCCTGGGGCTGGCCGAGCTGATCCGTCGTTTCTGGAGTGTTTCGTGACCGAATCGTTCTGTGTCGAAGTGATTCTGGCCTTGCCGGAGATTTGTCACCGCCACCGGGTTTACGGCGATGAGGCGGCCACTGTGGGCCAGGCGGTTGCGGCCTCGGGGCTGGATCGACTCTGCCACGATGTGACCGGCGCATGGCCTTCGGCTTATGGCATTCATGGGCGGCGCGTGGGCCGCGATCATGCCCCGGGTCACGGGGCACGCATCGAGGTATTGCGCGCGTTGGCGGTCGATCCGAAAGCCGCGCGCCGTCGCCGCGTCGCCAGTGCCCGGGCCGAACGCCGAGGCGCAGGTGATCAGATGCCGGACTGACCGGGTAACGGCGGGGCGCCGCGATCATTGCTCATGTCGCTTGGCTGGCGGCTGCGGGGCAGGGCGCGCTCGGGCACGTACTCGGCGTTGTCGGCATCGTCGTTGACGCCTTCGTTATCCAGACTCTGCGGTTGATCGGTGTCTGCCGGGGTTTCGTCGGTGCCGCCCGTCGGGATCGGCACGCCCGGGATCGCGCCCACGCCCAGCAGACCACCGGTCGAACTCGTGCCGCCGGGTAGCTGTGCGTCGTCGTTGCCGCCCTGCTGATTGCCCATCTTGAGCATGGCCGCTTCATATTCCTGCTCACCGGACAGATCGGCCAGCTTGTTATCGATGAAATACAGGGTCAGCTCGGACTGGCGAACATGCGCGTTCGGATTTCGATAATAGAAGACATAATCCCAGCGGCTGGTTTCGAACGGCGCTGTGATCAGCGGCGTGCCCAGTACATAGGCCACCTGCTTCTTGCTCATGCCGCGCTCGAGCTTCTCGACCTGATCGGCGGTCACGATATTGCCCTGGACCACGGGTACGCGGAAGAACACGGGCAGGCTACAGCCGGCCAGGTTCAGCGTCAGCGCGGCCACGGCAACCGTCTTGATCGAGAAGAGTCTGTGTCGGTTGGTTGCGGTCGGCAAATCGCGCTCCTTGTCGGTCGTGCGCCGCCGACCAACCCCTATGATCCGTCGCGGCATGGCAGGAGGTGTCTGCCCCCGTATCGCTCGACCGCATGATACGGCAGGCGATTTTACCCTGCCAAACGTATCGGCCGGAAATCCTTCGCGCCAGCCGTCAGGCGCTCTGCGCGCCGGCGCGTGCGATCATGTCGGCCGCATGGGCACGGGTCTGCTCGGTGAGTTCCACGCCGCCGAGCATGCGCGCCAGTTCCTCGATGCGATCTGCCGCGTCCAGCGGCTGGATGCGCGTGCGCGTGGTGCCGTCGCGCACGTGCTTTGCGACATACAGATGGTGCTCGGCCTGAGCGGCGACCTGTGGCAGGTGGGTCACGCACAGTGCCTGGCCGGCATGGCCCAGCCGGCGCAGCTGCCGGCCCACGATTTCAGCCACGCCGCCGCCGATGCCGGTATCGACTTCATCGAAGACCAGTGTGGGCACGCGGGTTCGACTGGCGGCGATCACCTCGATGGCCAGGCTGATACGCGACAGCTCACCCCCCGAGGCCACCCGATCCAGCGGGCGCGCACTCTGGCCGCGGTTGGCGGCGATCAGGAACTCGATATGGTCCGTACCGGTCTCGCTGATGCGATCGCTGGCCTGGGGGCGCACCCGCACGCCGAACTCGCCCTCGGGCATGCCCAGCGTCTGAATGACACCGGTGATCGCCGTGCCCAGCGTTTCGGCCGATGCGGTGCGGGCTTGGCTCAGCGCGTCGGCGGCCTGGCCATAAGCCACGAGTTGGGTCTGTTCATCGTGCTTGAGCGCGGCCAGCTGCTCGCCGGCCCCTTCCAGCTCGGCCAGCTCGTCGCGCAGACGCTCGGCCAGGGCGGGGAGCTCGGCGGCGGCGACATGATGCTTGCGCGCCATGTCGCGAATCGTGCCCAGGCGGGTCTCGACCTCGTTGAAGCGCTCGGGATCGATATCGAGATTCTCGACGTGCCGCCGCAGCGTGTCCGCGGCCTCCTGGGTCTGGATAAGCGCGCTGGCCACCAGCTCCAGCGTGGCCTCAAAACCCGAATCGATCGCATTCAGCTCACTGACAAGACGCTCGGCGGTGCCCAGGCGCTCGGCCGCTGCGCCGTCTTCGGCCTCGTAGAGCAGCGCCAGGGCGCGCTGGCCGTCACCGATCAGACGCTCGGCGCTGGCCAGGCGCTTGTGCTCGGCTTCCAGTGTCTCGAGCTCATCATCGCCCAGATCCAGCGCGTCCAGCTCGCTGACCTGATACCGGAGCAGGTCGATGCGGCTGTCGCCGTCCCCATCGCGCTGCTCGATCCGTGCGATCGCACGCCGCGTGGCTTTCAGCGTGCCGGCTGCGTGTGCGACCCGTGCCTGAAGTTCGGCGTGCTCGCCATGGACATCCAGAAGATCCCGCTGAGCGTCCCGGCCCAGCAGTGATTGCTGGGCGTGCTGGCCGTGAATATCGACCAGCAGCCGCCCGAGCGCCTTGAGCTCGCGCACGGGCATCGGCGTGCCGTTGACCCAGCCGCGGCTGCGTCCTTCCTTGGCCACCACGCGACGGATGACGCATTCATCGTCGCCGTCGAGCTCGTGCTCGGCCAGCCAGGCTGAAGCGGCCGGCGCATCGGCCAGGGTGAAACGGGCCGTGATATCCGAACGGGCCGCGCCTTCGCGCACGGCAGCCCCGTCGGCGCGCTCGCCCAGAATGAGGTTCAGTGCATCGATGAGAATCGATTTGCCGGCGCCGGTCTCGCCGGAGAGCACGGTCATGCCGGGGCCGAACTCGACCGATAGACGATCGATGATGGCGAAGTCGCGGATCGAGATTTCTGCCAGCATGACGGTGCGCTCGCGATGGTCAGGCCGAGACCTGCATGTGCTGTATGAAAATACAGCTTACATCACGACCGCTGCTCGATGGCAACTCGGACGGGCGCGCAAGCCCGCCGCCCGGCGACGGCTAGGGCGTGTCGTCATGAGATATGACGTCGCATTGCCCGCGCCGGGCGTGTCAGGCAAGGCCCGGAGCGCCGCATGGCGCGTCCGGCGCGAGCAACCCCCAAAATATGCCGATGGGTCGGCGGCCAAGCCCCGACAATCCCGGTGCCATGGTTGTTTTTTAGGGGCTCGCTCACGTGGAACGACCACGCGACGCTCGCAATGCCTTGTCCTGCCGCGGCCTGGCCACCGATGCGCCGTCTTATCTTGTGACGACACGCCCTAGGGGTTGGATGCGGCCTGTCCGCGCCCCCAGTGAAGCTTGTTGCGCAGAATATTGAAGTAGTCGTAGCCGGGTGGGTGGATCAAGGCCAGGTCGTGGGCGGCTCGGGAGATCGCCACACTATCGCCGGCATCCAGGGCCCGGCTGACCTGGCCATCGCTTGTGAACAGCGCGTTGCCGTCGAGCGAATCGGCGACATGGATCTCGATTTCGTGATTGCCGTCGACGATCAGGGGCCGATCAGACAGCGTGTGCGGGCAGATCGGCACCAGCGCCAGAGCGTTGAGGCCCGGGTGCAGGACCGGGCCGCCGCCGGACAGGGCATAGGCAGTGGATCCCGTGGGTGTGGCCACCACCATGCCATCCGCCCGATGGTGGCTGATGAAATCGCCGTTCATGTAGGTATCGAAATCCAGCACGCGGGCGAACGCCTGGTTGCGAATGACGCACTCGTTGATCGCCAGCAACGGGGCTTCGTGCACGGTCTGGCCCCGGCGCCTGACCCGGGCCGAGAGCATCAGGCGCGATTCGGCCATATAGTTGCCGGCAAACACATCGTCCAGCGTCTTCGTCATGTCCGACGGCAGGACATCGACCATGAAGCCGAGGCGTCCGAGGTTGATCCCCAGAAGCGGCGTGCCCGAAGCCGCGACAGCACGCCTGGCATCCAGCAGCGTACCGTCGCCACCGACCACGACGATCAGATCGCAGGCCGCGCCCAGCGCGTCGCGGGCACAGGGCGTTACCGGATAGTTCGTCGTGTCGTGGTTGTCGTCCAGGAGAACCGTTTTGCCACGCGCGGCCAGATCGGTGGCCAGCGCAGCCAGCGTCTGCGCCACGCTGTCGTCATGGCGTTTGGCGAAAATGCCGATGGTGTCGAAGGGCGCGTCCTGTGAACGTGCCTTGGGATGGGCCATGGAAAACACGCGAGGCGCCGGATGAATGGCATAAGCATTCACCCTCGCGCGCTCGATTTCAATGGCCGGCTGGCGCTGGCGGATCGACGACCGTGCAGATCATGGCGTGGCCCTGCTTGAAAAGCCGAACGCGAGCCCAATTCTGGAACCTGTCGAGCGAGGCGTGGTGATGCGCCCACGCCGTATACGCTGCAACACATCTCAAAGGTGGGGATTCCATGAGCGAGAAGGACAAGTCAGAGGCGCCCGACGACGCGAAGGACGTCGAGGACACCGCACAGGTCGAGGGCGAGGTCGAGACGGCCGCCGAGGCCGACGCGGTTCTCGCCGGTGATCAGGACGTCGAGACCCTGACGGCAGAACTCGAAGCGGCCCGAGCCGATGCCGAGAAGTATCGCGATCAGGCGGTGCGCGCGGCGGCGGAGATGGAAAACATCCGCAAACGCAGTCAGCGTGACGTCGAAGCCGCCAAGAAGTTCGCCATCGAGAAGTTCGCCACCGAACTGCTTGGCGTGCGTGACAGCCTGGAGCTGGGCCTGAAGGCCGCCGAGGACAACGCAGGCGACTTCGACAAGCTCAAGGAAGGCATGGACATGACCCATCGCATGCTGGCTTCCAGCATGGAAAAGGTGGGTATCGAAGCCATCAATCCGGAAGGTGAAACCTTCAATCCGGAGTTCCACGAGGCTGTGTCCACCCAGCCCACCGACGAGCTGCCAGCCAACTCGGTGGCCGCCGTGATGCAGAAAGGCTACACGCTCAATGGGCGTGTGCTGCGTGCGGCCATGGTCACCGTGGCCAAGCCTGCCGATCAGGGCTAGCCCTTGTCACGGGCCGGTTGAAAAACACGGGCCCGTGCCCAAATCGACTTTCAGACATCATTTATTAGCCGTAACGCGGCAAAGACAGACTTCAAAGAGGGATAACAAGCCATGGGCAAGATTATCGGTATCGACCTTGGCACCACGAACTCGTGTGTCGCGGTGCTCGAAGGCGACAACCCCAAGGTCATCGAAAACGCCGAGGGTGAGCGCACCACGCCATCCGTCGTGGCGTTCACTGACGACAACGAAACGCTGGTCGGCCGTCCGGCCAAGCGCCAGGCCGTCACCAACCCGACGAACACCCTGTACGCCATCAAGCGTCTGATCGGACGCACCTACGATGATCCGACCACCAAGAAGGACATCGATACGGTCCCGTACCAGATCGTGAAGGCCGATAACGGCGATGCGTGGGTCCAGGTCGGCGACAACAAGATGGCGCCGCCGGAAATCTCGGCCAAGGTGCTGCAGAAGATGAAGGCCACCGCCGAAGATTATCTCGGCGAGAAGGTCACCGAGGCCGTGATCACGGTGCCGGCCTACTTCAACGACAACCAGCGCCAGGCCACCAAGGATGCCGGTCGCATCGCCGGGCTGGATGTCAAGCGCATCATCAACGAGCCGACGGCGGCCGCGCTGGCCTACGGCATGGACAAGAAAGGCGGCGACAAGAAGATCGCGGTCTATGACCTGGGCGGCGGTACGTTCGACATCTCGATCATCGAGGTCGCGGAAGTCGACGGCGAGCATCAGTTCGAAGTGCACGCCACCAATGGCGATACGTTCCTGGGCGGCGAGGATTTCGACAACGAGATCATCGAGCACATCGCGGCCGAGTTCGAGAAAGAGCAGGGTGTGAATCTGCGCAAGGACAAGCTTGCGTTGCAGCGTCTCAAGGAAGCGGCCGAGAAAGCCAAGATCGAGCTTTCCTCCACGCAGCAGACCGAGATCAACCTGCCCTACGTCACGGCCGATCAGTCGGGCCCGAAGCATCTGAACATGAAGATGACGCGGGCCAAGCTGGAATCCCTGGTCGAGAACCTGGTCGCGCGCACGATCGATCCGTGCCGTACCGCGCTGAAAGACGCGGGCATGAAGGCCTCGGACATCGACGATGTGATTCTCGTCGGTGGCCAGACTCGTATGCCGGCCGTGCAGGAAGCGGTCAAGAGCTTCTTCGGCAAGGACGCTCGCAAGGACGTGAACCCGGATGAAGCCGTGGCCGTGGGCGCCGCCATTCAGGGCTCGGTGCTGTCGGGCGACACCAAGGACGTGCTGCTGCTGGACGTCACGCCGCTGTCTCTGGGTATCGAGACCCTGGGCGGAAAGATGACCAAGCTCATCGACAAGAACACGACCATTCCGACCCGCAAGTCGGAAACCTTCTCGACCGCCGAGGACAACCAGCCGGCCGTGACCGTGCATGTCCTGCAGGGCGAGCGCGAGCAGGCCAGCGGCAACAAATCGCTGGGTCGGTTCGATCTGTCGGACATTCCGCCGGCACCGCGCGGCACGCCGCAGATCGAGGTCACGTTCGATATCGACGCCAACGGCATCCTGAACGTCTCGGCCAAGGACAAGGCGACGGGCAAGGAACAGTCGATCGAGATTCGTGCCTCCTCCGGCCTGTCCGACGATGAAGTCGAGCAGATGGTCAAGGACGCCGAAGCGCACGCCGAGGAAGACGCCAAGTTCAACGAGCTGATCACGGCGCGCAACCAGGCCGACGGCCTGATCCACGGCATCGAGAAGTCCATGAAGGATCTGGCCGACCAGATCTCCGAGGACGAGAAGAAGCCGGTGGATGACGCCATCGCCGAGCTGCGCACTGCGCTCGAAGGCGACGACAAGGACGAGATCGAAGCCAAGACGCAGAAGCTTTCGGAAGCCTCGGCCCCGATCATGCAGAAGGCTTATGGTCAGGGCGAAGAAGGTGCTGAGGGCGAGCAGGCCGGCGACGGCCAGCAGGCGTCGGGCAATAGCGATGATGATGTCGTCGATGCCGACTTCGAGGAAGTCAAGGACGACGACAAGAAATCGGGCACCAACTCGTAAAACGAGGCGTCAGCCCGCAATACGCCGGGGCGGTGAAGACCGCTCCGGCATTTTTGATTCAACAAACACGAGATTTCTGATTAAGCCGGCTGGTCATGCCGGACGGTTCAATCAGGGATTTTGAAAGACGACGACCATGGCGAAACGCGATTATTACGAAGTGCTGGGCGTATCCAGAGACGCGTCCAAGGACGATATCAAGAAGGCCTATCGACGTCTGGCCATGAAGAATCACCCGGACCGTAACCCGGGCGATGAAGAGGCCGAAGCACGCTTCAAGGAGGCCTCCGAGGCCTATGAAGTGCTCTCCGATGACCAGAAGAAAGCCACTTACGATCAGTTCGGCCACGCCGGTATGGGCGGGGCCGCCGGCGGTGGCGGCGGCTTCGGCGGTGGCGGTGCCGGCTTTGGCGATATCTTCGGCGATATCTTTTCCGATATCTTCGGCGGTGGCGGCATGGGCGGCGGTCGCTCCCGTGCGGCCCGCGGTGCCGACCTGCGCTATGACCTGGACCTGGATCTGGAAACCGCGATCGAGGGCGATACGATCGAGATTCGTATCCCGACGCTCGAACAGTGTGAAACCTGTGGCGGTGACGGTGCCGAGCCGGGTTCGCCGGTCGATACCTGTGATACCTGCAAGGGCCAGGGCCAGGTTCGTATCCAGCAGGGTTTCCTGTCGATCCAGCAGGCTTGCCCGGACTGTCAGGGGGCTGGCAAGAAAGTACGCAACCCCTGCAAGAAATGTCATGGCGATGGGCGGGTTCAGTCGTCGAAGACGCTATCCGTGAAAGTGCCGCCGGGCGTGGACAACGGCGACCGTATCCGGTTGTCCGGTGAAGGCGAAGCCGGCGAAATGGGCGGCCCGGCCGGTGACCTTTATGTACAGATCAACGTCAAGCCGCACGAATTCTTCGTGCGCGACGGCAACAATCTGCGCGCCAATGTGCCGGTCGATATGATCACCGCAGCCCTGGGCGGCGAGATCGACGTGCCGACCATGAAAGGCAAGGTGTCTCTTCGGGTTCCGGCCGAGACACAGTCCGGCAAAACCTTCCGGCTGCGCGGCAAGGGCGTGCAATCGGTGCGGACCTCTTCGCCGGGTGATCTGTTGATCAAGGTCAGCGTGGAGACGCCGGTTAACCTGAATTCCAAGCAGAAGAAGATGCTGGAAGAGCTTCAGGAGTCGCTGGACGAAAGCGGGCGCAGCCACAGCCCGGCCACAACCAGTTGGCTGGACAAGGCCAAACGCTTCTTTGGCGAGCGCCTGAACTGATCATGACCACGCGTCTTGCCATCAACGGCGCGTCCGGTCGCATGGGCCGAGAGCTCGTGATCGCAAGCCAGGCACGTAACGATCTTGTGCTCGTGGCTGTCTTCGGCTCGCCGGGCAGCGATCAGCTCGGTGTGGATGCCGGGCGTATTGCCGGCACCGACGAGACGGGTGTGGCACTGGCCTCGTCCGAGACGATGGCCGATACGGCTTTCGATGTGCTTGTCGATTTCTCCTTGCCGGGGCCTTCGATGGCCGCTCTGGCGGTGTGTCGCGGCCAGGGGGCGGCCATGGTGATCGGCACGACCGGCTATGACGATGCCCAGCAGGCCGAGATTGATGCCGCGGCCGACGAGATCGCGATCGTTCAGGCACCCAATTACAGTGCCGGCGTAAACCTGACGCTCGATCTGGTCGAACGTGCATCAGCGGCACTCGGTGACGATGTGGATATCGAGATCATCGAGGCCCACCACCGTCACAAGGTCGATGCCCCCTCGGGCACCGCCTTGAAGCTCGGGGAAGTGGCGGCCGATGCGCGCGGCCGAAGCCTGGCTGAGTCCGCGGTCTATACACGGGAAGGCCAGACCGGTGCGCGCCCGCCCGGCGCTATCGGCTTTGCCACCGTGCGTGGCGGCGAGATCGTGGGCGAACACACGGTGCTGTTTGCCGGTGCCGGCGAGCGGCTTGAAATCACGCATCGCGCGACCTCGCGGCAGACCTTTGCCGGCGGCGCGATGCGGGCTGCGGTCTGGGCCGCCGGCCAGAGCGCCGGCCACTACGGCATGAACGACGTGCTCGGTCTGAACAAGGGCCGCTGATAATTCGGCTGGCTTTGGCTGGCAAGCCTGGCGTCAAGCCGCTATACTCTCGCCGCCTCCGGGCAGCTCAACTGGCATCCAGCGACTGGAGAGATGTATTGCGCGCCAAAGCCGTACTTGCGCTCGAAGACGGTAGTATCTTCCACGGCCGCGCCATCGGCGCTAATGGCCAGACAGTCGGCGAGGTGGTGTTCAATACCGCCATGACCGGCTATCAGGAGATCCTGACCGATCCCTCCTATCAACAGCAGATGGTCACGCTGACCTATCCGCATGTTGGCAACACCGGAACCAACGATCAGGATATCGAATCCGATCGTGTTCAGGCAGCCGGCCTGATCATTCGTGAGGTGCCTCGCGCGCCGAGCAACTGGCGCTCCGATGACAGCCTGATCGGCTATCTCGAAGCCAACGGTATCGTGGGTATCGGTGATATCGACACGCGCCGCCTGACCCGCCTGCTGCGAGAAAAAGGCGCACAGAACGGTGCCATTGTGGCCGGCGAGAATATCGACGAAGCCGCCGCCATCGAGGCCGCGCGCGGGTTTGCGGGCCTGAAGGGCGCCGATCTGGCCGCCGAGGCCGGGACGCGTGAAGTCTATGAGTGGACACAAGGCACGTGGGTTGGCCCGAACGATCGTCACGCCTCGGCCGATGTCTCGTGTCACGTGGCGGTCTACGACTACGGCATCAAGTACAACATTCTGCGTCAGCTCGTCGACGCGGGCGCCCGTGTCACGGTCGTACCGGCCAAGACGTCCGTTGACGATGTGCTGGCGCTCGGCGCGGACGGCGTGTTGTTGGGCAATGGGCCGGGTGACCCCGAACCGCTGGACTACGCCGTGGCGACCTGTCGCGAGCTGATCGAGCGTCGCGTGCCGACATTGGGTATCTGCCTGGGCCATCAGATTCTGGGCCTGGCCGTCGGCGCCAAGAGTCTGAAGATGAAGTTCGGCCACCACGGCGCCAACCATCCTGTCATCGACACGACAAGCGGCGAAGTGATGATTTCCAGCCAGAACCACGGCTTCGCCATCGATGAAGCGAGCCTGCCGGATACTGTGCGCGTGACACATCGCTCGTTGTTCGACCAGACCCTGCAGGGCATTGAAGTCATTCACGCCCCGGTCTTGTCGTTCCAGGGCCATCCCGAGGCCAGCCCGGGCCCGCATGACGTGGCGCCGATCTTTGCGCGCTTCATGCAGGCGATCGCAGAGGCCAAGGCTCCGGCTTAACAGTTACGCCACCCCGGGTGGCGCCCACGAAGATATTGATTCGACAAGGCGTATCGGCATCGTTCGATGCGCCGTCAGCGAGCGAGCAACGCCATGCCCAAGCGCACAGATCTCAAGAGCATTCTGGTCATCGGCGCCGGGCCGATCGTGATTGGCCAGGCCTGTGAGTTCGACTATTCCGGCATGCAGGCCTGCAAGGCTCTCAAGGACGAGGGCTTTCGCGTGGTGCTGGTCAATTCGAATCCGGCCACGATCATGACCGATCCGGAAACCGCCGATGCGGTCTATATCGAGCCGATCGACTGGCAGACGGTGGCCAAGGTGATCGCGGCAGAAAAGCCGGATGCGCTGTTGCCCACGATGGGCGGCCAGACCGCGCTCAATTGTGCACTGGATCTGTATTACAACGGCGTGTTGGAACAACATGGCGTGGAGATGATCGGTGCCTCGCGCGATGCCATCGATATGGCCGAGGATCGCACGGCCTTTCGTGAGGCCATGACCGAGATCGGGCTCAAGACGCCGGCCTCGCAGACTGTCAACACCATGGCCGAGGGCGAGGCGGTTCAGGCACGTATCGGCTTTCCGATCATCATGCGCCCGTCATTCACGCTGGGTGGCACCGGCGGCGGCATCGCCTACAACAAGGAAGAGTTCGAGGATCTGCTCTCTAGAGGCCTGGAGCTCTCGCCGACCAACGAAGTGCTGCTCGAGCAGAGCGTGCTGGGCTGGAAAGAATACGAGATGGAGGTCGTGCGAGATCACGCCGATAACTGCATCATCATCTGTGCCATCGAGAATGTCGACGCCATGGGCGTGCATACCGGCGACTCGATCACCGTGGCCCCGGCGCAGACACTGACCGATCGCGAGTATCAGGTCATGCGCGATGCCTCCATCGCCTGTTTGCGCAAGATCGGCGTGGATACCGGCGGCTCGAACGTGCAGTTCGCCATCGACCCCGCCACCGGCGACATGATCGTCATCGAGATGAACCCGCGTGTCTCGCGTTCCTCGGCGCTGGCTTCCAAGGCCACGGGGTTTCCGATTGCCAAGGTCGCGGCCAAGCTGGCAGTCGGCTATACGCTCGACGAGCTGGACAACGAGATCACCGGCGGCGCGACGCCGGCCTCGTTCGAGCCGTCGATCGATTATGTCGTCACCAAGATGCCGCGTTTCACCTTCGAGAAGTTCCCGGCTGCCGACGACCGTCTGACCACGCAGATGAAGTCCGTGGGCGAGGCGATGGCCATCGGGCGCAATTTTCAGGAATCGTTGCACAAGGCCATGCGAAGCCTGGAGATCGGCTCCGACGGCTTCGAGCCCAAGCTCGATGATGTGACCAGCGACGCGGCCAAGGACACGCTGCGCGGCGAGCTGTCCACGCCGCGCTACGACCGCATGTGGTACATCGGCGATGCGTTCCGTGCCGGATTCTCGGTCGCCGACGTCCACGAGTTGACCCATATCGATCCCTGGTTCCTGGATCAGATCGAAGAGCTCATCGAGATGGAGCAGGGGCTGGCGACCTCGACCATCGGCGATCTGGGCAGCGACATCTTGCGCGCTTACAAGCGCAAGGGCTTTTCCGATCTGCGTCTGGCCACCTTGCTGGGCTGCGACGAGTTCGCCGTCCGCCGGGCACGCCTGGCCCACGGCATCGTGCCGGTCTACAAGCGCGTGGATTCCTGTGCCGCCGAGTTTCCCACCGCCACGGCTTATCAGTACTCGAGCTACGACGACGAGTGTGAGGCCAACCCGTCGACGCGCGACAAGATCATGGTGCTGGGCGGCGGCCCCAACCGGATCGGCCAGGGTATCGAGTTCGACTACTGCTGTGTGCACGCCGCGCTCGCCATGCGCGAGGACGGCTACGAAACCATCATGGTCAACTGCAACCCGGAAACGGTCTCGACCGACTACGACACCTCGGACCGGCTCTATTTCGAGCCGTTGACCTTCGAGGACGTGATGTCGATTATCGACATCGAACAACCCAAGGGCGTGATCGTGCAGTACGGCGGCCAGACGCCGCTGAAACTGGCGCGGCGTCTGGAGGCCGCGGGCGCGCCGATCATCGGCACCACGCCGGATTCCATCGATCTGGCCGAGGATCGTGATCGGTTCCTCAACCTGGTCAACAAGCTCGGGCTCAAGCAGCCGGCCAACCGCAGCGCCCGCTCCGAGGCCGAGGCCATGCGCCTGGCCGAAGAGGTCGGCTTCCCCATGGTCGTGCGCCCGTCGTACGTGCTGGGCGGCCGGGCCATGGAAATCGTCTACGGCCCGGAGGATCTGCAGCGCTACATGTCGGCCGCGGTCAAGGTCTCGCCGGACTCGCCGGTCCTGCTCGACCGGTTCCTCGAAGACGCGATCGAGCTGGACGTGGATGCCGTGTGTGACGGCACCAATGTCTTCATCGGCGGCATCATGGAGCATATCGAGCAGGCCGGCGTGCACTCGGGCGACTCGGCCTGCAGCCTGCCCCCGTACTCGCTCGGCGACGAGGTGCTGGATGAAGTACGGCGCCAGACCGCCGCACTGGCGCGGGGGCTGTCCGTGGTGGGCCTGATGAACGTGCAGTTCGCCATCCGCGCCGGCGAAGTCTATCTGCTGGAAGTCAACCCGCGGGCGTCGCGTACGGTGCCATTCGTGTCCAAGGCCACCGGCATGCCGCTGGCCAAGATCGCGGCCCGATGCATGGCCGGCCAGAGCCTGCTGAGCCAGAACGCCGGCGCCGAGCGCCGCATGCCGCACTACGCGGTCAAGGAAGCGGTGTTCCCGTTCTCCAAGTTCCCGACGGTGGATCCGCTGCTCGGCCCGGAGATGAAATCCACCGGCGAGGTCATGGGCGTGGGCAAGACGTTCGGCGAAGCGTTTGCCAAGTCGCAGCTGGCCAGCGGTGTGGGCCTGCCCACGGCGCCCGGCCTGGCGCTGATCACGGTGCGCGATGCCGACAAGCCGCTGGCGGTCAACATGGCACGGGAACTGGTCGCAGCCGGCTTTTCGATCGCGGCCACCCGCGGCACGGCTCGCGTGATCACCGAGGCCGGCATCGACTGCCAGGTGGCCAACAAGGTCAAGGAAGGCCGCCCGCATATCGTGGACATGATCAAGAACGGTGAGTTTGCGCTGGTCGTGAATACCACCGAAGGCAAGCGCGCGATCGAGGAATCACGCTCGATCCGCATGACGGCACTGCGCTACAAAGTCAGCTACTTCACGACGATTGCGGGCGGGCTGGCCAGCGCCACGGCACTGTCCGACGAACGCGCGCTGGATGTCTACTCCCTGCAATCGATCCAGGCCGACGTCAGCGCGTAAGCCGATTGCCGGATCAATCACGGGTCGTGCGCAGCACGAGTGCGCATGACTCGTTATACTCGGGGCATCATTCGAATCAGAAAAGACCATTTCTAAATCGGATAATCCCTCGTCGGATAACGTGATCTTTCGACCGCCGGGCAAGGAAGATGGGGCCGGCATCCTCAAACTCGTCCATCGCCTGGGCGTGCTTGATATCAACTCGGCCTATGCGTACATGCTCATCGGCGAACACCACGCCGGCACGAGCGTGGTCGCTGAAGTTGACGGTGAGCTGGGCGGCTTCATCTCCGGCTATCTGCTGCCGGCCGATCCCGAGACGCTGTTCGTCTGGCAGGTCGGCGTGGCCCAGGCCGGGCGTGGCAGAGGGCTTGCCACGCGCATGCTCGTCGAGATCCTCAAGCGCCCGGCCTGTGCCGATGTGCGCTATCTGGATACCACCGTCGGACCGACCAACGCGCCCTCGCAGGCCTTGTTCCGCGGGCTGGCGCGCCGGCTGAACGCCCCGATCGACGAAACCGAGCTGTTTTCGGCCGAGCTGTTCGATGCCTTTGATGAAGGCGAGCCGCACGAGCCGCACGAGCCGGAGATTCTGTTTCGTATCGGGCCATTCGATGCCGATGCCGTCAGCGCGCTTTCCTCTTAAATACGACGCACAGCCTGCGTAGTCAGGAGTTTTCTAATGGAAACAATCAATCGTTTGGAATCGGAAGTTCGCGGCTATGTCCGTTCGTTTCCGAAAGTCTTTTC
>PBAO01000071.1 GCA_002715985.1 Lysobacterales bacterium
AAGAGCAGTCGTTCCTCGATAACGAGACCGAAAAGCTATGCGCGATGATCGACGACTGGCAGGTCAACTTCGAGCTCAAGGACCTGCCCGAAGACGTCTGGGACTACATCCGCAGCAACGGCTTCTTTGCCATGCTCATTCCCAAAGAGCACGGCGGCCTGGGGTTTTCGGCTCTGGCCCAGTCGACCATCGTGGCCAAGATAGCCTCGCGCTCGCTGACCACGGCGGTCACCGTGATGGTGCCGAACTCGCTCGGCCCGGGTGAGCTGCTGGTGCATTACGGCACCAAGGAACAACAGGACAAGTGGTTGCCCGGCCTGGCTGACGGCAGCCAGATTCCCTGCTTTGGTCTGACCGGCCCGGAAGTCGGCTCCGACGCAGGCGCCCTGCCCGATTACGGCATCGTCGCCAAGGGCCAGTACAACGGCGAGGAAGTCGTGGGTATCAAACTCACCTTCTCGAAGCGCTGGATCACGCTGGCACCCGTGGCCACGGTGATCGGCCTGGCCTTCAAACTGCAGGATCCCGAGCATCTGCTGGGCGATGCGAACAAGACCGACTACGGCATCACCTGTGCTCTGATCTCGGCCGACGAGCCGGGGGTAGAGATCGGCAAGCGACATTTCCCGGGCGCCTTCATGAACGGCCCGATCCATGGCAACGAGGTATTCGTGCCGCTGGATGCCATCATCGGCGGACCGGAGCGGGCCGGCGGCGGCTGGCGCATGCTGGTCGAGTGTCTGTCGGCCGGGCGCGGCATCTCGTTGCCCGCGCTGTCCTCGGCCGCTTCCAAGATGTCGTATCGCATGACCGGCGCCTGGGGGCGTATCCGTCGCCAGTTCAAGATGCCGATCGGCAAGTTCGAGGGCGTACAGGAAGCCACGGCCCGGATCTCCGGCCTGAACTACAAGATGGAGGCGGCGCGTATTCTGACTGCATCCGGCGTGGATGAGTGCACGCCCTCGGTGGTCACTGCGATGGCCAAATATCACATGACCGAGTGGATGCGCACCGTGGTCAACGACGCCATGGACGTCCACGGCGGGCGCGGTATTCAACAGGGGCCGCGCAACTATCTGTCCAGCTCCTATGTCTCCATCCCGATCGCCATCACCGTTGAGGGGGCCAATATTCTAACCCGCTCGCTGATGATCTTCGGTCAGGGCGCGATCCGTTGTCATCCGTATGTCTTCCCCGAGATGGAAGCCGCGCGCGACGATAATCTTGACGAGTTCGATGATCTGCTCTGGTCGCACGTCGGTTATTCGGTCAACCGCGGTGCCCGCTCGTTCACCTTCGGCCTGTTCGGCTCGTTCCTGGCCAAGGCGCCGGTCGACGGCGTGGCCGCGACGTATTACCGCAAGCTCGAGCGTTTCTCGTCGTCGCTGGCGATCGTCTCCGACGTGACCATGGGCATGATGGGCGGCGAGCTGAAACGCAAGGAGCTGCTTTCGGCGCGTCTGGGCGATGTGCTTTCGGAGCTGTACTTCGCCTCGGCCACACTCAAGTATTTCCACGACGAGGGCCAGCCGGCCGAGGATGTGGATCATCTGCACTATGTGATGGCCGAGTCGCTGGCCAATATCGAGAAAGCCTTCGACGCCTTCCTGCGTAATTTCCCGAACCGCTTTGCGGCCGGCTTCTTGCGGGTGCTGGTCTTCCCGGCCGGGCGCCGGCACAAGGGCGCCACCGACGCCCTCATCAACAAACTCGGCGACTTCATCATGGAGCCCTCGGCCTTTCGTGATCGTCTGTCCTCGGACATCTATCTCGGCAAGTCCAAGGACTCGGCCACCGGGCGCATGGAGCATGCCTTCAAGACGCTGATCGAGGTCGAGCCGTTGTATAACCGATTCTTCAAGGCCGTGGCCAAGGGTGAGCTCGACGGGCTGAACGTGGATGCACGTCTGAAGAGCGCGGTTGAAAAAGACATCCTGACGCAGGACGAGGCCGATCAGGTGAAGGCTTATGATGATCTGCGCTACGACGCGATCCTCACGGATGCCTTCTCCAAGGAATATCTCGCAGACATGAAGAATCAGGCACACGTCGATGACCGTGTCGAAACCCGTGTTGCCTGAGCCCGCCCGGCCAGTCAGGTCATGATGAGACAAGCCCGGATCAGGCGATCCGGGCTTTTTCATGTCGCCCGATTTTCAAGCCAGAGAGCCTGCCATTGATTGACTCGAAAGCGACGGACACATCACTGACACAGGCATTCACGGCAACGATCTATCGCGTGGCGATGGGCCGGATGATCGATCTGTACGTCGGTGAACCGCCCCCTGCCGCGATCATCGACTGGTGCACGCGTATCGCCGATATATCCGACGGCTGGATCATCACCGCCGACAATCCGGGCGCGAGCATTCACCCATCGACAGAAAATCGCAGCCGCACCGCGGCTCTGGACGGCGAGCTTGCAGAAGCGAATATCGCCAGCCTCGCGACATGCCATATCGACCCGGCCGCGCGATGGCCGGATGAATACGGGCGGCTGATCGCGACCGGTGATACCGCGTTCGTGCATGCCCTGGCGGCCCGCTTCGGGCAGGCCGCGGTTGTGCATGTTGCACATGATCGATGCCGCCTGGTGTGGATCGGCTGATCAGCGGTCGCTGTGTCCCAGATCCCGATCCGGGGCGATCACGTCACGAATCATCTGCTTGATGGGTTTGGTCTCGGGGAACCCGCCGGCCTCGCGTCGGTCATGCAGACAGATATCGTTCAGCCAGATTTGAAACACCCCGGACTCGGCCGGGGCGATCGCGACTTCGTCCAGCATGCCCTCGAAGGTCTGCAACAGTTCCTGAGCCATCCAGGCCGCGCGGGCCAACCAGCGACAGCCGGGGCAGTATCGAATCACGACGCGACGCGGCGTTTCGCAGGTCTTATCCATCATGTACGCGATAGGCCTCGGCGAACTCGCGTGGCATGCGCCGCGGCCGCCCGCTCGACAACGTAATCGTCACGTACTGGGTTGCCGCCCGAAAGATGGTGGCCCCGGTCAGATCACGACGAATCTGAAAGCGTCGCCACATGGCAAGACGCTGGTCGTTGGACTCGATCCAGGTCGCGATACGCAGCGGCTGGTCGATATGCGCAGCCGCCAGATAGTCGATCTCGTGCCGGCGAACCACACAGGCCGCATCGAGCGCGCGATACGTCTCCCAGGTCAGCCCCAGCGCTTCGGTATGCGCCCAGGCCGCGCGTTCCATGAAACGCAGGTATGCAGCGTTATTGACATGATCGAGCCGGTCAATATCCGAGGCAGCAACCGTCACATCGATATGAAACGGTGCGATCACATCCCACTGATGGTTTACGGCCATAGGCTGGCGTCTCGTTGGCTTGATGAAACAAGCATAATGAAACAGGCATAAAAAAGCCGGCGCATCAGACGCCGGCTTCTTGTCTGGCAGCGCTTGCGGCCAGCTCGGCCATCGATCTAGCTCTGGGCGACGCGCTGTTGCACTGCCATGTCGCTGGGCTTACCCATCACGTCATACAGACGCGCCAGGAACGCATCACCGGTGGCCTTGCCTGTGAACAGTACGTCGTAATTCGACTGCACGCGGGCGGCGAATGCCTGTTTGTCCTCGGCGCGCATCATATAAGCCAGCGCGTTCAAGTCTTCGCCGTGGCCGCGCGCCGCTTCGTTCTTGAGCATCGCATACTGCGAGTCGACGAATTTGCGACGGGCGTCGTGATTCTGCGCGAACGCACTGCGACTGGCGTTCGTCGTGCCGTTGCTGGTCTGCTGAACGGCATTGGTGGTGGCATCGGCGATGCGGGCCGTGCCATTGACAATCGTGTCCGAGGTGACGGTGATCTGCGAGCACCCGGTCATGGCCAAGCCAGCGCCCAACACTAAACCAAAGCCTAGAAGATTACGCATCAGGTTCTCCCTGAGAATATTATTGTGAGCATCCATTAGAGCCCGACAACACGTATCAACGCAAGATTGTTAGCACGGTGCTATGCCTTGAAATAAGAGCATAGAGACCCACTATCAGGCATATCGGAAGACGTCGATGTCGGGCGTACCGTCTTTCACGTTATACTTTCGTTTGCACGAACGATTTCAACCAACGATTCGAGTTGCTATGGCCGCACACGAACAAGATGTCGAACAACTGGTAGCCGAACGCGAGTATGAGGCCGGTTTCGTTACTGATCTCGAATCGGATACGGTTGCGCCCGGTCTGGACGAAGACGTTATTCGGTTCATTTCCAACAAGAAAGACGAGCCGCAATGGATGCTCGACTGGCGTCTGGAGGCATTCCGCCAGTGGAAGCAGATGAAGATGCCCACATGGCCGCATCTGCACTACCCGCCGATCGACTTCCAGAAAATCTCTTATTATTCGGCGCCGAAATCGGCCGCCGACAAGCCCAAGAGCCTGGACGAAGTCGACCCGAAGCTTCTGGAAACCTACGAGAAGCTGGGTATTCCGCTACGCGAGCAGGAAATGCTGGCCGGCGTGGAAGGCGCGCAGTACCCGACCTCCGGTAGCAACGTGGCAGTCGATGCCGTGTTCGACAGCGTGTCTGTGGCCACGACGTTCAAAGACAAGCTGGCCGATGCCGGCGTGATCTTCTGCTCGATCTCCGAGGCCATTCGCGAATACCCGGAGCTGGTGAAGAAGCACCTAGGCACGGTCGTGCCGCGCGGTGACAACTTCTTCGCCGCGCTGAACTCCGCGGTGTTCACCGATGGCTCCTTCGTTCTCATTCCGAAAGGCGTTCGCTGCCCGATGGAGTTGTCGACCTATTTCCGCATCAACGCGGAAAACACAGGTCAGTTCGAGCGCACGCTGATCGTTGCCGAAGAAGGCAGCCATGTCTCCTATCTCGAAGGCTGCACCGCCCCCCAGCGCGACGAGAACCAGCTGCACGCGGCTGTCGTCGAGCTCGTGGCCGAGGATGATGCCGAGATCAAGTATTCGACGGTCCAGAACTGGTACCCGGGCGATGAGAACGGCAAGGGCGGCATCTACAATTTCGTGACCAAGCGTGGCGATTGCCGGGGCGACCGTTCCAAGATTTCCTGGACTCAGGTCGAAACCGGCTCTGCCATCACCTGGAAGTATCCGAGCTGTGTGCTGAACGGCGACAACTCGGTGGGCGAATTCTACTCGGTGGCCGTAACGCGCGGCATGCAGCAGGCCGACACCGGCACCAAGATGATCCACGTGGGCAAGAACACCAAGTCCACGATCATCGCCAAGGGCATCTCGGCCGCTCGTGGCGAGCAGGCTTATCGTGGCCTGGTCAAGATCCTGCCGAGCGCCACCAACGCGCGGAACTTCACCCAGTGTGATTCCCTGCTCATTGGCGACAAGTGCGGCGCGCATACGTTCCCGTACGTCGAGTCCAAGAACAGCACGGCCAAGCTTGAACACGAGGCAACCACCTCCAAGATTGGTGAAGATCAGATGTTCTACTGCCAGCAGCGTGGGCTCTCGGAAGAGGATGCGGTCAGCCTGATCGTCAACGGGTTCTGCAAGGACGTGTTCAAGGAGCTTCCGATGGAGTTCGCCGTCGAAGCACAGAAGCTGCTCAACGTAACGCTGGAAAACGCCGTCGGCTGATCGCCGCCGTTCATGCTCTTTTCGTCGGGCCCGCATCGGATCGATGCGGGCCTGTCTTAATTCAAACAGTCGATAACGAATATGATTTCAATCAAGAATCTGCACGCCGAGGTCGAAGGCAAACCCATCCTTCGCGGCGTCGATCTCGAGATTCCCGATGGCGAGGTGCATGCCATCATGGGCCCCAACGGGTCGGGCAAGTCGACGCTGGCCAGCATCCTGGCCGGGCGCGAAGAGTATGAAGTCACGCAGGGCAGCGTGACCTACAAAGGCCAAGAACTGCTCGAGATGGATGCCGACGAGCGGGCCTGCGAAGGCGTGTTCCTGGGTTTCCAGTATCCGGTCGAAATCCCCGGGGTGTCCAATCTCTATCTGCTGCGCGCCGCGCTCAACGCGCGTCGCAAGTACCGCGGTGAGCCCGAGATCGATGCCGTGGACTTCATGCAGATGGCCCAGGAAAAGATCGGGCACGTCGGCATGAGCATGGAAATGGCCAAGCGCGGCGTCAACGAGGACTTCTCGGGCGGTGAAAAGAAACGCAACGAGATCTTCCAGATGCTCATGCTCGAGCCGAATCTGGCGATCCTCGACGAAACTGACTCCGGCCTGGATATCGATGCCCTGAAGGTCGTATCCGACGGTATCAATCGCCTGCGCTCGCCCGAGCGCTCGGTCGTGCTGGTCACCCACTACAAGCGTCTGCTCGAGCACTGCGTGCCCGACCGGATCCACGTCCTGTACCAGGGGCAGATCGTGCGTTCGGGTGGCCCGGAGCTGGCCGACACGCTCGAAGCCGAAGGCTATGCCAATCTCGAAACCGATGAGGCTGCTGCGACATCATGAGTGCTGCAGAACAAATCGATCCGAGCATCGATCACTATCTGGCCGAGTTTTCGCGCATCGAGCGCGACCTGCCGGGTAGCGACGATTCCAAGCGTGTTCGCTCGACTGAACTCAAGCGTTTCGCCGAAACGGGGTTTCCGAGCGTCCGTGACGAAGAATGGAAATACACCAGCCTTGCCCCGGTCGAGAAACGTCGATTCGAGATCAGCGACGAGGCAGCGGCCATCGACAAGAGCGCGTTGGATGCGTTCATGCCCAAAGGGTTTGAAGCTCATCGCCTGGTCCTGGTCGACGGCCATTTCAGTGCTGGCCTGTCGGATCTGAGTGGCCTGCCGGAAGGTGTCAGCGTTCGCTCCTTTGCCGAGCATCTGCGTGACAACGCCGGTGTCAGTGTCAAGGCACAGGAGATCGACGACGAGCCCGGCAGCCTCGCAGCGATGAACGCCGCCTTCTTCACTGACGGGGCCTATGTCGAGATAGCCTCGGGTGCCGTACTGGACAAGCCGTTGCACATCATCTGTGTTTCCTCGGGCGCTCACGAAGACCGCATGACACAGGTGCGTCATCGCTATGTCTTTGGTGAGAACAGCCAGGCCACGATCGTTGAGCATGCGATCGGCCTGGGCGACAAGGCCTATTTCGCCAATGTCGTCACCGAAGCCGTGATGGGCCGCAATGCTCAGCTCAAGCGTGTGCGTCTGCAGGAAGAGTCCGAGCGCGGTTATCACGTCTCGGCGTTTTTCGGCCAGCAACGTCGCGATTCGCGCATTTTCAACCACGCCTTTGATCTCGGCGGGCGTCTGGCACGTATAGACACCAACAGCCGGCTCGTGGATCAAAACGCCGAGGTGCATCTGAACGGGGTGTTCGTGCCGACCGGTCGTCAGCATATGGACAACCATACGATGATCGACCACGACACCGAGCACAGCATCTCGCGCGAGCAGTACAAGGGCGTTCTGGCCGGCCACGGTCGCGGTGTGTTCAACGGCAAGATCCTGATTCGCAAGGATGCCCAGAAGACCGATTCGGATCTATCGGTCGACGCCCTGCTGCTCTCGGACAAGGCCGAAGTCGATGCCAAGCCCGAGCTGGAAATCTATGCCGACGACGTAACCGCCGGTCACGGCTCGACCGTGGGCCAGCTGGACGAAGACGCGGTGTTCTACCTGAAGAGCCGCGGGGTCAGTGAAGAAGGCGCACGCGCCATTCTGACCTACAGTTTTGCCAACGCGCTGGTCGAACAGCTCGGCATCGCCCCGATCGAACGTTATGTCGAGGCGACGTTGTTGAAGAAATTGCCGGGCGGCGAGGCCTTCGCCGATCTGGCGTAAACCAATCGGAGACAGACCATGTCGCAAGTGACGATGCCCAACCGAGAAGACACGGCCGCGCCCCGCCCTGCATTCGACGCAGAACGCGCCGCCCGGGATTTCCCGATTCTCGCCGAGGCGCTGCCCTCCGGTAAGCGACTGGTCTATCTCGACAACGCGGCCACCACGCAAAAGCCGACGGCTGTGCTCGAAGCCAGCGATGCCTACTATCGGCATGCCAATGCCAACGTGCACCGGGCGATTCATACGCTGTCGCAGCGGGCAACGGCCCAGTACGAAGGCGCACGCGACAAGCTGGCCGCGTTTCTGAACGCTGGCTCGCGCGACGAGATCGTGTTCACACGAGGCACCACCGACGGCATCAATCTCGTGGCTCAATGCTATGCGCGCCCGCGCCTGGCCGAGGGTGACGAGATTCTGCTGACCGAGCTGGAACACCACTCCAATATCGTGCCCTGGCAAATGGTGGCCGAGACCACCGGGGCCAGGATCGTGGTCGTGCCGCTGCAGGATGACGGCAGCATTTCGCTGGACGATTTCAAGGCCAGGCTGTCCGATCGAACCCGGATCGCGGCATTCGCGCATATCTCGAATTCACTGGGCACGGTCCTGCCGATCGCCGACATGCTCACCGCCGCGCACGCCGCCGGCGCCGTCACGTTGGTCGACGGCGCCCAGGCCGTGGCGCACGCCCGTGTCGACGTACAGGCACTCGACGCCGATTTCTATGTCATGTCCTCTCACAAGCTGTTCGGCCCGACCGGATTCGGCGCGCTGTATGGCAAGCGGGCCCTGCTTGAGGCCATGCCGCCGTATCAGGGGGGCGGTGACATGATCGAGCGGGTCTCGTTTTCCGGCACCACCTATAACGAGATCCCCTACAAGTTCGAGGCCGGCACGCCCAATATCGCGGGTGCGGCGGCACTCGGCGCCGGCGTGGATTACGTCGCGCAGTTCGATATGGCCGAGGTCTTTGCCTATGAGCATGCCCTGCTGGCGCGTGCCACCGAGGCGATGGAGGCCATTGACGGCTTGCGCATCATCGGCACGGCCCCCGGCAAGGCGGGCATCATCTCGTTCGTGATGGACGGCGTGCATGCCCACGATATCGGCACACTTCTGGACGAGTCCGGCATCGCGATCCGGACGGGCCATCACTGTGCCATGCCCGTCATGGAGCGCTTCGATGTGCCGGCCACGGCGCGCGTATCGCTTGCGCTTTATAATACCGAGGCCGACGTTGATGCATTGATCGACGGCCTGGGCAGCATTCAACGTATTTTCGGCTGATCGCGACCGCGCGATTCGACAAGGACAAGGACCCCGTATGACCGACTGGACCAAAGTCTGCGACGACGGCGAACTCAAGGATGGCCAGTGCCGTATCGTTGATGTCGACGATACGATGATCGCCGTGTTCTACAAGGACGGCGAATACCATGCCATTCAGGATATGTGCACACATGACGGCGGCGAGCTGGCAAGCGGTGACGTCGAGGGCAACGAAGTGATTTGCCCGCGTCATGGCGCACGGTTCTGTATCAAGAACGGCAAGGCCCTGTCCGCGCCGGCTTATGAGGACGTCGACACCTTTCCAACCCGTATCGAGGATGGCGTGGTTCAGGTTCGCGACGATCGTTTCGACTAGCAGCCATCAAAACAGGCGCTACAAGCGACGCCGGCTGCCCGGCGTCGCTTTTTTTATGGGCGCCGGCGTCCGTCATTGCAAGACATGTCCTCGCCCGGCCCGCGCCGAGCGGTACGGCCACGGTGAAAGTGGGCCATGCGGTATGGCACACCCCATACGCGCCCCTCGAAACACGACGACCGGTGGCCAAGCCCCGGCAACCCGGCGCTTCTGTTGGGCGCGTATGCGCGGATGACCAGGCTGGCCTCGTGATGCCTTGTCTTGTCGCAGCCCGACCCTGCAGGCACCGGCTCATGTGATGACGACAGGTGCTGCTGGAACGATCGGTTTCGATGACGGCCGATGTTCAGGCGCTCTGCCCGTACTCGATCACCAGATCGAGCTTCTCCTCGCCGCGGAATTCATTGACCGAGAGCTTGTAGACCAGACGATGTTCGATCGTCTCATCGAGCAACGTGTCCTGGTTGAACCATATCCCCTCGACTACGGCGCCACCCGCGGCTGGCATGAGCTTGAGCTTCAGGTGATGCTCGCCAACGATACGCTGGGATACGACATGGAAGAGGCCGTGGAAGAGCGGCGCATCAAAGCCCGCGCCCCAGGGCCCGGCATCGCGCAGGCGCCGGGCGGTGGCCAGGGTGAGATCACCCGCCGACAGCTCACCGTCGGTATGGAAGGCCTGTGAGGCCAGCTCCGGCGTCAGGACAGCGCGTACCGCGGTATCGAAGGCTTCTATGAACGCAGGAAACGCGCTGTAAGACAGCGTCAGGCCGGCTGCCTGGGCATGACCGCCAAAGCGGGTGATCAACCCCGGTTGGCTGGCCTCCACCGCAGCCAGTACGTCACGAATATGCACGCCCGGGATCGAGCGCGCCGAGCCTTTCAGCTCGCCCCCGGCACCGGGAGCGAAAGCCACCACCGGCCGATGACGCTGCTCGCGAATCTTCGAGGCGATCAGCCCCACGATCCCCTCGTGCCAATCCTTGCCATGCACCACGATCCCGTCGCGCGCGATGCCCTCGGCGTGCATGGCCGCCAGCGCAGCCTCGGCGTCGGCGACCATGCGCCGCTGGCTGCGCCGCCGGTCACGATTGATGCTCGATAGCTGTTCGGCCGCTTGTTGGGCCGGGCCGCTCTCGACGGCACGCAAGCAGTTCACACCCAGCGTCATATCCTCCAGGCGGCCGGCCGCGTTGATTCTGGGCCCGATGACAAACCCGATATCCTCGGGGGTCAGTTTGCGCCAATCGCGCCCGGCCGCCTCGGCCAACGCGGTGATACCCGGCCGGCCTCGACCGGCTCGAATCCGGCGCAGCCCTTGGCTGACCAGCGTTCGATTGACGTGATCCAGCGCCACGACATCAGCCACCGTGCCCACCGCGACCAGATCGAGATAGCTCGACAATGAGGCCAGGCCCGGGGTGCCGGTCGCGGCCAGGCGCGCCCGCAGTGCCGCCATCACATAGAAGATCACGCCGACACCGGCCAGGTGCTTGGAGACGAATCGACAGCCGGGCTGGTTCGGATTGACGATCGCCTCGGCCGGGGGCAGCGTCTCGCCGGGCAGATGATGATCGGTCACGACCACTTGCCAGCCGGCCTCACGCGCGGCCTCGACCCCGGCAATCGCGGCGATGCCGTTATCAACCGTGAGCAGGACATCGCCCGGGCCCGGCGCGGGCATCGCCGATACGACACGTGGCGAGAGCCCGTACCCGTGGGTGGCCCGCTGTGGCATGAAGAAATCGACGCGGGCGCCGAAACTCGACAGCGCCTCACAGGCCAGCGTGGTGCTTGTCGCGCCGTCGGCATCGAAATCCCCCACGACATGGATCGCGCGCCTTTCGGCCACCGCCTGCGCCAGGATATCCACCGCCGTTTCGATACCGGCCAGATCCGAGTAATCCGGCAGGCCGGTCAGACTGTAATCGAGCTCGGCCATGCCGCGCACGCCCCGTGCGGCATAGATCCGTTGCAGCAACGGATGCCCGAGTGCCGCCAGGGCATGCGGATCACCGACGAGGCCGCGCTCGACGATGCGCGAGTCCGTGGGAGCCCCCACGCAGGCCGCGTCAGTGGCGATGACGAGCGACGAAGGCCTGCACCGTGGCCAGGTCTGCATCGAGCACGTCGTAATGCTCGGCCTTGGCCATGAGATCCTGCATGGCTTCGGGCAGCGGCGCCCCGTCAAAGCCCGCCCGCTTGATCGCGGCCTCGAACTTCGCCGGATGGGCCGTGGCCAGCGTGATCATCGGCGTCGTGGCATCCGCGCGGGCTGCGTTGGCCGCGCGATAGCCACAGGCGGTGTGCGGATCCAGCAGCTGGCCGGTATGGGCCTGTGCCTCGCGGATGACCTCGAGAATCGTGTCGTCGTCCACGCGATGGCTGGCGAACACATTGCGCAGACGCCCCAGCGGTGCCTCATCGATTTCGGCCCGGCCCTGGCCGAACGCCTCGAGCAGACTGGCCACGGCGTGGCTGTCGCGCTCGTAGGCCTCGAACAGCAGGCGCTCGAAGTTGGACGAGACCACGATATCCATCGACGGCGCCAGCGTCGCTTCCAGGGCCCGGCGCGAGAAATCATTGTCGGCAATGGTGCGGTGCAGGATGTCGTTGGCGTTGGTTGCGATCACGAACTGCTTGACCGGCAGGCCCATGCGCTTGGCCATGTAACCGGCATACAGATTGCCGAAATTGGCCGAGGGCACTGTGAAAGCCACCTCGCGATGCGGCGCGCCGAGTGCCACGCCAGCGGCCACGTAATAGACGATCTGGGCCATGATGCGGGCCCAATTGATCGAGTTGACCGCGATCAGCCGCGTGCCATCGAGAAACGCCTGATCCGCGAAACTGGCCTTGACCATGGCCTGCGCATCATCGAAATCGCCCCTGATGGCGATATTGTGGACGTTGGGCGCATCGACCGTGGTCATCTGGCGTCGCTGCACGTCGGAGACACGCTCGTGCGGGTGCAGGATGAATATGTCCAGGTTCTTACACGGCTTGCAGCCCTCGATGGCCGCCGAGCCGGTATCACCGGATGTTGCGCCCATGATCACGCCCTGCTCGCCCCGAGCGCCCAGGAAATGATCGAGCAACCGGCCCAGCAACTGCAGGGCGATGTCCTTGAAGGCCAGCGTCGGCCCGTGAAACAGCTCCAGCAGATGATGATTGTGGGAAAGCTGGACCAGCGGCACCACGGCATCGTGATTGAACGCGGTGTAGGTCTCGTGAACGATACCCCGGAACGTTTCATCGTCGATGGCATCGCCCACGAACGGGCGCATCACGCGATAAGCGATTTCCGTGTAGGGCAAGCCCGCCATCTCGGCCAGCTCGGCATGGCTGAACTGCGGAATCGTCTCCGGCACGTACAGTCCGCCGTCCGGGGCCAGCCCGGTGAGCACGACGTCTTCGAATTCGATGGCCGGCGCCCGACCCCGCGTGCTGATATAACGCATCTAGTCCTCGAACTCGGCCACGCGATAATGCACCACGCCATCGCGCGTGGTCGGCAGCGCGACGATATGCGACAGCGCGTCCATGAGCGTGGCCTCTTTCGCGGCCTTGGTCACGATGATGATGCGTGCATCCTCGTCGTCCCGCGGCGGGTCTTTCTGCAGGATTGCCTCGATGCCGATCTCGCGTTCGGCCAGAAGACGCGTGATCTCGGCCATCACACCGGTCTGATCGGCCACCTGTACGCGGAAATAATGCCCGCAGACAAAGTCCTCGGAGCCCAGCACCGGTTCGGCGGTGATCTGATCCGGCTGGAAGGCCAGATGCGGCACGCGCCCGGCCGGATCCACGCTCATCATGCGTGCGGTATCGATCATGTCCGCGACCACCGACGAGGCCGTGGGCCCGGCGCCGGCGCCGGCGCCGTAATAGGCCGTAGCACCCACGGCATCCCCGTAGACCATGATGGCGTTCTTCTCGCCTTCGACGTTCGCCAACAGCGCGCGCTCGGAGACCAGCGTCGGGTGTACGCGCATGGAAACGCCCTCGGGCTGGCGCTGGGCGATGCCCAGATGCTTGACCCGATACCCCAGCTCGGCGGCGTATTCGATATCGTCGGCCGCGATCCGCCGGATGCCGTCGGTCACGATCTTGTCGAACGACAACGGGATACCGAAGGCAATGCTGCCGATGATGGCCAGCTTGTGGGCGGCATCGATCCCCTCGACGTCGAAGGTCGGATCGGCCTCGGCGAAACCACGCGCCTGAGCATCGGCCAGGGCTTCGTCGAAAGAGACATCCTCGAACTTCATCTGCGACAGGATGAAGTTGCCCGTGCCGTTGATGATGCCGGCCACCCATTCGATACGGTTGGCGGCCAACGATTCACGAATCGCCTTGATGATCGGGATACCACCGGCGACGGCCGCCTCGAACGAAACGACGACACCGGCCGCATCCGCGGCAGCGAATATCTCATTACCGTGGAGCGCAATCAGATGCTTGTTGGCGGTGACCACGTGCTTGCCGTTGGCGATTGCAGCCATGACCAGATCATAGGCCTCGGTTTCGCCGCCGATCAGCTCAAGCACCACATCGATCTCGGGATCAGTGACGATCGAATGACAATCGACCCCCAGATCGATATCGCCCGTGGCGCATTCGCGCCGGCCTTCCAGATTCCGCACGGCTGCCCGCGTGACACGAATCTCGCGCCCGGCACGCCGGGCGATCTCGTCGCCGTTACGTGCCAGAAGATTGACCACACCGGCACCCACGGTGCCGAGGCCGAGCACGCCGACCTTGACCGCATCCATCATCGTCACTCTGCCTTTGCTGGTTTATGCCGCGACGAGCCCGTCGCGTTTGAACATGCGTTTGATGTTACGAAGCGCCTGACGCGTGCGCTGATCGTTCTCGATCAGGCCGAAGCGCACGTGCGTATCGCCGTATTCGCCGAAGCCGATACCGGGCGAGACCGCGACGTGGGCATCGGCCAAGAGCTTCTTGGTGAACTCCAGCGACCCCATTTCCTGATAGAAGGCCGGAATCTCGGCCCAGACGAACATCGTGGCCTTGGGCGGCGTGACCGTCCAGCCGATATCGTTCAGGCCCCGGCACAGGATATCGCGGCGCTCGCGGTAAAGCTCGCGGATCTCGTCCACACAGTCCTGCGGGCCGTTCAAGGCCGCGATGGCCGCCACCTGCACCGGCGTGAACATGCCGTAGTCCAGATAGGATTTCATGCGGCCCAAGGCCGCAATCAGCTCGGCGTTGCCGCACATGAAGCCCACGCGCCAGCCTGGCATATTATAGCTCTTGGACAGCGTAAAGCACTCCACGGCCACGTCCTTGGCGCCTTCGACCTGCAGAATGGACGGGGCCTCATAACCATCGAAGACCAGATCGGCATACGCCAGATCCTGCACGATCCAGAGGTCGTATTCCTTGGCCAGGGCCACCATGCGCTCGAAGAACGTCAGATCTACGCCCTGGGTGGTCGGGTTGGACGGAAAATTGAGCAGCAGCATCTTCGGCCGCGGCCAGCTTTCCTTGATCGCTTTCTCGCACTCGGCAAAGAAATCGGTGTCGGGCATGGCCCGTACATGACGCACATCCGCGCCGGCGATGACCGCACCGTAGGTATGGATCGGATAGGCCGGGTTGGGCACGAGCACCTGATCGCCGTGCTCGAGAATCGCCAGCATGAGATGCGCCAGGCCTTCCTTCGATCCCATGGTCACGATCGCCTCGGCCTCGGGATCCAGCACGACATCGAAACGTCGGGCATACCAGTCGGTGATGGCCTTGCGCAGCCGGGGCACGCCCTTGGACACCGAATAGCGGTGCGTGTCGGCACGCTGGGCGGTTTCGGTCAACTTGTCGACGATGTGCGCGGGCGTCGGCTGATCCGGGTTGCCCATGCCGAAATCGATGATGTCCTCGCCCCGCGCCCGCGCCTCCTGCTTGAGATCGTTGATGATCGCGAACACGTACGGCGGCAGCCGGTTGATACGTGCGAAGTTGGATTTCGACGAGATGGTGGCCATGACGACTCAAGGGATTTCAGCCGAACACAACACGACGAGAACACGCCGTGCAACGAATCCGCGAGTCTGCCAGATTCGGGCATCCGGCACTAGGTTATCGCATCAACGCTTGGGCAGCCGGTCCTCGGGATCGATCGGTTTGCCGTCGCGCCGGATTTCGAAATGCAGCAAGGGCTTGTTGCCCGGGCCAAGGCCCATTTCAGCGATCTGCTGGCCCGCGGCTACTGTTTCACCTTGGCTCACTCGGCTGTCGCGCACGAAACCGTAGGCCGACAGATAGTGAGTGTCGTGCTTGATGATGATCAGCTGGCCGTAACCTTTCAGGCCCGTGCCGTTATAGACCACCGTGCCGCTGGAGGCCGCATAGATCGCGCTGCCCGAGTTGCCGGTGATTTCGATGCCGCGGCCGCGTTCCTCGTCGCCGTAGCTGCGATACAGGCTGCCGGTCGCCGGCCATTGCCAGCCGTCTTCGGACGGGCCGCCGGCCTTGATTGTCGATTGGTCGCTGGCGCTCTGATCCGTGGCCTGGGCGATTTCGCTGGACCGTGCAGCCTGCTCATCACGGCTTTCCTCGACCGAGCTGGGCGCGGGCGTCGATACGTCGGCGCCGGCAGACGGCGCCGGCGACTCGGTCGACTCGGATGGATCCACACGCGGCGCCTGACCGGGCGGCGTGGTGTCTCCACGGCGTGCCGGCCGCGGTGGCGCTGGTTGCGGCGCCGGCGATGTACGGCTCGTGCGCCGCGGCGCGCTTGGTTCGACCGGCCGACCCCGCGATGAGGCGTCACCGGATTCGAAACGGGCATAGTCGATCGGCGGGAACGGCTTCAAATAGAGCGTCTGGCCGACCGAAAGCCGATAAGGCGCATCGATGCGGTTCCAGCGCGCCAGCTCATGCCAGTCGACGTTGAAGCGCTGGGCGATTTCGGAGAGCGTATCGCCGCGGGCCACGGTGTAGGTATCGGCGCGCATCGCGCGGTCGACCGAACAGGCCGAGACACTTGCGGCCAGTGCCAGACCGATCGCCCACGTGCTGCAAAGACGCCCTGGATTCATGTCTTGTCTCCGCCGGAGTCCAGTTCAAAATAGCCGTATGGCGAGGTACACGATGATCGCCAACGCCACGAAGCTCCACCCGATCCAGTCCAGATACTTCAAAAATCGCTGCTCGAAAACCGGCCCCACCGCGCGGACCAGGCCGGCGACGATGAAAAACCGTAGCGCCCGCCCCACCGCCGAGGCCAACAGGAACACCAGGATCGGCATCGACAGCGCGCCGGCGGCGATCGTGAACAGCTTATAGGGGACCGGAGAGACACCGGCCAACAACACGGCCCAGAAGCCGTAATCCACGAACCAGTGACGCACCGTATCGTAACGGGCGGCGTAACCCAGCTCCGACAACCACGGCAAGAGCTGGTCGATGAAGAACAGGCCGATCAGATAGCCGAACGCCCCGCCGGCCACCGAAAACAGGGTCGCAATCGCGGCATATCGCCAGGCCCGCTCCGGCCGGGCCAGCGTCATCGGGGCCAGCAGCACATCACACGGGATCGGAAAGAACGAGCTTTCGATGAACGACAGGCCGGCCAGCCAGCGCGGGGCCGTGCGATGCGCGGCCCGGGCGACGGTCCAGCGATACAGACGTTGCCACATCAGCGGTCATTCTCGATCAGGGGTACGAAACTCACGGCGTCGAGAAACTCCTTGGAAAAATGATCGCCCTGGCGGCGCACCACCACCAGCCGCTGGCCGCCCGACTCGCCCACGGGCACGATCATGCGCCCGCCCTCGGCCAGCTGTTCGCACAGCGTCTCCGGCAGCTGGGCCGCACCACAGGTCACGATGATCACGTCGAACGGGCCGTAGTTGGGCAGGCCCAGCACGCCGGACGATGCCAGGCGTGCCCGCACGTTGCGATAGCCCAGATCGGCAAGACGCCGACGCACCAGGTTATGCAGCGGCTCGACCCGCTCGACGGTGTATACCTCGTCCACCAGCTCGGCCAGCACGGCCGCCTGATAGCCGCTGCCGGTACCGATCTCAAGAATCTTGCCCGGCAAGCCATAAGCCAGAACGAGCGTGGTCATCTGGGCCACGACATACGGCTGCGAGATAGTCTGGCCGTAGCCGATTGGCAGCGCCGTATCGTCGTAGGCCCGGCTGCTCATCGCCTCGTCGACGAACCGATGCCGCGGCACGCGGCCCATGGCCTCCAGCACGCGGGTATCGGTGATGCCGAGTGCTTCCAGGCGATCAAGCAGACGGGCCCGGCTGCGCGCGCTGGCCATGCCATAGCCGCGGACATGCGGATGCTTGTCGAACGTATCGCTCACAGACCGTCGAGCCAGCCGGTCAGCGGCTCGAGGCTGGCATGACGGGTCAGATCGATCTGCAAAGGTGTGATCGAGACGAACCCCTGGGCCACGGCATGAAAATCCGTGCCCGGCCCGGCATCGGCCTCGCCGCCGGCCGGGCCGATCCAGTACAGCCGTCGCCCGCGCGGATCCTGGTCCTCGATCAGTCGCTCGGCGCGATGCCGGTTGCCCAGGCGCGTGGCCCGGAAACCGGCCAGCTGTGCCTCGGGGATATCCGGCACGTTGACGTTGAGAATCGTATCGTTGGGCAGCGGATGACGCCGTATCCATTCGAACAGACGCGCGGTCACGGCACCGGCCGTATCGAAATGCGTGAACGTCTCGCCGGTCAGCGACACAGCGATCGCCGGCAACCCCAGTGAACGGCCCTCGGTCGCCGCGGCCACGGTGCCGGAATACAGCACGTCGTCGCCCATGTTGGCCCCGGCGTTGATGCCGGAGATGACCATGTCGGCTTCACGATCCA
>PBAO01000072.1 GCA_002715985.1 Lysobacterales bacterium
GGTCGTCGAATGGCAGCGTTTTCAGGCCCTGCACGGCGGCGGGCTGCCGGGATTTTCGTTTGCCACCGGGCTGGCCGAGCGCGACGATTTCGCCCCGGGATGTATGACCACGATTCCGGATTTTCTTTCGGTCGAGGAGTCGGATGCATTCGAGGCCGCCTGCAAGACAGCGGGTGGCTCGCTGAGTGCGGGTTTCATGGCCGTGGCCGGTCTGATCGATCGGCTGGTGCGCGGCAGCGACTCGTTCACAGTCTGTACCCCACGCTCGACCCGCAGATCGCCTGCCGAGCACTACACCATGGGCTGGTTCGCACACCCCGTACCGCTCGAGTTTTCGGTGGCCGACACGTTTGCCGACACCGTGGCCGTCGCGCGCCAGGCCAATAAAGATGTGCGTTTCATGATCGGCGTGCCCGTCTATCCAGCCCAGAAAGTGGTTGATCCCAAGCTATCGAGCATGCCGCCCGAAATGACCAGCCTGTCGTTCATCGATACCCGTCTGATCCCGACCTATCGTGATCTGGCGGCCCACGGTTTCACTGTCATCGGCACCCGGCGCAATGCCAAATCGGTGCACTACTGGGTCAATCGCGTGGGCCACGGCACGACCCTGAACTTCATGCACCCGGACACGCCCGATCTGGCCGCCGGTCTGCCGGCATTTGCGGACCTGTTCCGCCGGATCATCGATGAGGTGATCACGACCGGCGATTGCAACATCACTCGCGATCAGGCGCACTGGCAGGCGGTCGTGGATGCGTACCAGGCCAGGCCGGCGCCGCAGATGCGGGCCGCTTAGTCGGACGTGCGAGGCGCGCCGGCGGTATCGGCTGCGGGCGTGTCTCATGACTCGAATCAAACGTTCTGCAATCCGAAACCCGGTGCATGGCCATGAAATTGCCATCTGCCACAGGCAGGCTCGGGCTATCGATGACTGAACGAGTACTGCCATGAAACCGTCTGTTCTGACCGGCGCAAGCGCCCTGGCCGTGTTACTGGTCGGGGGGCTGGCCCAGGCCGCGCCGCAGATCGCCATCAATGAGCTCGACAGCGATACCGACGGTGTGGACACCGCCGAGTTCGTGGAGCTGACCGACGGCGGGGCCGGCAATACGGCACTCGATGGCCGTGTGCTGGTCTTTTACAACGGGCGCACGGGCGAAAGCTACGCCGCCCATGATCTGGACGGGGCAGTGACCTCGACCGCCGGCTATTATGTGCTCGGCAACGCCGGCGTCACGGGCGTGGCGGCCACATTTGGCAGCAACGGCCTGCAGAACGGTCAGGACGCCGTGGCGCTGTATGCCGGCGATGCCAGCGATTTCCCCCGCGGCACACCGGTGACCACGGCCGGGCTCATCGATGCCGTGGTCTATGGCACCGGCGATACCGATGCCGACGTGCTGGCCCCGCTCTTGATCGCCGGTTCACAGCTCGACGAAGACGCCACCGGCAACAAGGACAACCAATCGCTCCAGCGCGTGCCCGATAGCGGCGGACATCTGCGCGATACCCGGGCCTTCGCGCTGGGGGCGCCCACGCCGGGCGCGGCCAACATGGCCGTTGGCGATGGCAGCAGCCCCGATGATACGCCACCGAGCGATGGCCAGACGCTCACGGGCCTGCGTATTCACGACGTACAGGGCGCGGCCCAGGCCTCGCCGGTACGCGATCGGAACGTGGCGCGGGTTCCCGGTATCGTCACGGTCGTGGGCACCAACAGCATCACGATCCAGGATCCGGACGCCGATAACGATCCGGCCACCAGCGAGGCGGTCAAGGTCTTCACCGGCGACGCGCCACGGGCTGTCGATGGCAGCACGCTCGCCGTGGGCGATGCCGTGAGCGTCAGCGGCCGGGTGACCGAGTACTTCGCCGGCAACGACCGTCAGTCGCTGCCCGTGACCGAGATCACGGCGACGGGCGGGCAGGGCATCGCGCGCCTGCCGGCGGCCAGCAGCGTCTTGTCGAGCCGCACGGTCACGCCGGTCGTCATCGGCGCGAACGGGCGACGCCCGCCCACCGAAATCATCGAGGACGATGCCAGCGGCAACGTGATCGACAACGACTCGTACGTCTTCGACCCGAGCGAAGACGGACTGGACTTCTACGAAACGCTCGAGTCCATGCAGGTCCGTGTGGCTGATGCCCAGGTCGTCTCGCCCGCGAATCGGTTCGGCGAGCTGTATGTCGTAGCCGATAACGGCGCCCATGCCACCGGCATCAACGCGCGCGGCGGCATCACCATCGTCGATCAGACCTCGCGTATCGACTACAACCCCGAACGTATCCAGATCGAGACGGCGGGGCTCACCGATACCGCGAGCGCGGTCAACGTGGGAGCGCACTTCGACACGATCACCGGCACGCTGGGCTATGCCTTCGGCCAGTTCGAGATCCGCCCGGTCGATCTGGCCGCGCCCGCGCCCAGCGGTCTGGATCCCGAAACCGCCGATGCGCTGATCGGCGACGATGTACTGAGCCTGGCCAGTTATAACGTCGAGAATCTCGACCCGAACGACGATGACGGCGATGCCGATATCGCAAACGGCAAGTTCGCGGCCATTGCCCGGCAGATCGCCGGCCGGCTGAAGGGCCCGGACATCGTCGCCCTGCAGGAAGTCCAGGACAACACCGGCTCGGCGCGCGGCGATGGCGTGACGTCCGCCGACGCAACGCTGTCGCGCCTGGCGGATGCCATCGTGGCGGCCGGCGGGCCGCGCTATGCCTTCACGGAGATCGCCCCGGTGGCAGGCAGTAACGGCGGCCAGCCGGGGGGCAATATCCGGGTGGCTTATCTGTATAACCCGGCGCGGGTCGCGCTGGCCGATGTCGGCGCCAAGGGCGATGCCACCACGGCGGTCGATGTCGCAGCCAACGAGGCCGGCGCGTTGACGCTTTCGGCCAATCCGGGGCGGATCCAGCCCCTAGATTCAGCGTTTGCCAACAGCCGCAAGCCGCTGGCTGCGCTGTTTGTCTTCAACGGCCAGCGCGTGCTGGTCATCGATAACCATTTCACGTCCAAGGGCGGCAGCACGTCGTTGTTCGGCGCGATCCAGCCGCCGATCAACGGCGGGGCCGACAAGCGCACGCGCCAGGCCGCGCTCGTCAATGCCTTTATCGACAAGGCACAGGCGGCCGTGCCCGATGCGCGGATCGCCGTGGTCGGGGACTTCAACGAGTTCAATTTCAACCCGCCGCTGCTCACCCTCACCGGGGCCGATACCGGCACGCCGGTCGTCAGCGATCTGTTGAACACGCTCACGCCGGCCGCACGCTATACCTATGTCTTCCAGGGCAATTCACAGGCGCTGGATCATGCCTTTGTCACCCCGGCGCTCAAACAGACCCTGCGCCAGATCGATGTCGTGCACGTCAACGCTGAGTTCGCCGAACAGGCCAGTGATCATGACCCGATCCGGCTGCAGTTCGAGCTGCAAGGCGCACAGACCCGTGCGACCTGTTATCTGCCGAACGGGCGGATGTTTCCGGGGAATGGACGGGCGACGTGTCCGCCGGGCCTGGTCAAATTTGATCAATAAGCAGCAGCGGCCGGCGCGCTCGCGAGCACGTCGGCCAGCTCCGCGCCGATCGTTCTCGAAAACAGGGTGACGAGCGGTGCGGCCCGTTGGGTCGGATGCATGAGCAGCCAGCAGTCGGGTGTCAGTTCGGCGATTGGCGGGCCGTGGCGTACGAGTCGCGGATCGGCCTCGGCCAGATAACAAGGCAGCACGGCCGCGCCCGAGAGGCGCTCGGTCATGAACAGCGCATGGGCTGCGATCGTGAGGGCGGCCAGGCCGGCCGCACCAACGAGAGCCGCCTGCCAGCCGAATACGCCGGCCAGCCAGGCCCAGCCCGGCAGAAGCGCGAACTGGCCGAGCACGGCTGCCGCGGTCAGCACACCCGTGACCGTACCGGTGTGTTCAAACCATAGCCGGGCCACGAAGGCGCCGTAGGCCATGGTCAGAGCCCCCGTGGCTCCGCCGACCACGAGACCCCAGGCGATGTTGAAGAGCCACACGTTGCCCAACGCGCATAGCGCGCTGCCCGCGATGAGCAGCGTGAGCGCGATCTGGGTCACGCGCCGGATGCCAAGGCGCGCCATCGCGTGCAGGGCAAACGGCGCGACCGCGCCATAGAGCGCCATGTTCACGGCCACCCCGGCCGCCCCGGCCACCCCGGCCACCCCGGCCACCCCGGCCACCCCGGCTGCCCCGGCTGCCGTGGCATGGCTCGACCAGCCCAGTGCCTGGCTGAGTTCGGCGGTCAGCAACCCGGATAACGTGGTGAACGAGCCGGCCGTGATGATGGCCAACCCGGCCAGGGCCACGGCCACGATCTGCTGGCGGCGGCTAACGAGTGCGGGCGGTGCGGCGGCAGAGGATGCAGACATGATCGAATCGGTTCGCAGGACACAGCGTGCATGCTAGTCAGCGCTCTTCAGGCACGAATCCGCCACGGCTGCAAACACGCTTTGCAGATCTGCAAACAGATGACGGGCGACGCCTACGAAACCGCGATACGGCTAGACCGACCCGCCCCGCGTCTGGATACTACGACGCGTACGACGCGCCGGCTTTCGCCCGGATCGCCGTCGTTTGACCCCACCAGCGAAGACGTTTCTATGACTGATGCGAGTGCGCACGCCTCGACTCTGAATTTCCGGCTCGGCGCCTTCGGGGCGGCGGTGCCGTTACTGTTCTTCGTGATCTGGGCGATCACCACCAGTGTGGCCGGGCTGACCTCGGAGATCGGGCTGGTGATGGGGGCGATGTTCGGCATCACCCTGGGGCTGTTCTTCTGCCGGAGCAGCTGGCACGACTATGCCCAGAGCCTGTTCACCGGCATGACCCAGCCGGTGGGCGTGGTGGCGATCGTGGCCTGGTTCTATGCCGGCATGTTTGCCCAGGTGCTCCAGGCCGGTGGCCTGGTCGAGGGCCTGGTCTGGCTGGGCGGTGAGTCCGGGGCCACCGGCGGGCTGTTCGTGGGCCTGACCTTCGTGCTGGCGGCGGTGTTCTCGACCGCCGTGGGCACGGGCTATGGCACCACCGTGGCTTTTTGTACGTTGATGTATCCGGCCGGCGTGGCCTTGAACGCGGACCCGGTGATGCTGTTCGCCGCGATCCTGGCCGGGGCCATCTTCGGCGATAACCTGGCGCCGGTATCCGACACCACCATCGTGTCGGCCACGACACAGGACGCCGATGTGCCCGGCGTGGTGCGCTCGCGCTTCAAGTACTCGATCGCCGCGGCCGTGCCTTCGTTGATTCTGTTCGTGATCTTTGGCGGGGCCGGGGCTGCCAGTGTTGATGTCGGTCATCAGGCGCTGACCCATCTATTGAACAGTACGGATGTCGCCGGCTTGTTCATGCTCGTACCCTTCGTGCTGGTGCTGGTGCTCGCGCTGACCGGCCATCATCTGATCACCTCGTTGACCTGGGGGATGATCGCGGCCGTACCGACGATGATGATCGCGGGCACCGGCACGTTTGCCGACGTTTTCGCCTTCGATCCTGACGCGCCGGATGTCGTCAGCGGGGCGCTCGTTTCGGGCGTGCAGGGCTATATGAACATGGCTATTCTCATCCTGTTGATCGTGGCCGCGGCTCACCTGCTGCGCGCCGGCGGCACGATGGCGGCCATCACCAGCCGGCTGGTGGCCTGGATCGGCGATTCGGTCAAACGCGCGGAGTTCTCCAACTGGCTGATCGTGGCCGTGCTGAACTCGGCCATCACCATCAACACCGCCGCCGAGATCGCGGCTGCCCCTTTCGTGCGCGAGATCGGTGAGCGCTACGGCATCCATCGTTATCGTCGTGCCAACATGCTGGACGCCGTGACCTCCGCCCTGGGCTATATCTTTCCCTGGGGCGCGCCCATCCTGCTCGGCTGGGCCACCATCCAGTCCATGCAGGCCCAGTACGATTGGCTGCCCATCGTCGCGCCGACTTCGGTCTTCCCGTTCGTCTTTCAGGGCTGGTTCCTGTTGCTGATCATGCTCTTTGCTGCCCTGACAAGCTGGGGGCTGACGTACGAATCGTCGGCTGATCCGAGGCGCGAGCCCGTCCGCTAACGACAGCCCGGGCAAGAACGCGAATAAAAAGACGAGGCGCTGATCGACGCCGGCCGGCGCTTATCAAGCCGAGAGTGTGCCCGCTGCTTCGAACATCGCGGGTTCAGGGTTCGAATGGCTTAGGTTCGGGCCGCGCGAGCAAACGACACAAAAAAGCCGGCGCCCGTGACACGGGGCCGGCTTCGTGCCGGTCGGCTCGTCACCGAGGCCGATGGGGCGCGATACGAGTCGGCTTGCCCTTTCGGGCCCGGTGGCAGATCGTGCCCTGCGGCGTCAAGCGCCTTTCAGGAGACAACCTGCGAACGCCGACTTCGGCCGGCGCCCGCCTGAAAGCGCCACAGGCGCTAGAGCGCGGCCATGGCGATCTCGCGGCCGACTTTCACGGCCTCCTGACGATCCTTGGCGGATTCGGAATCGCGCTTGGGCTCGATGGCACCGTCGAAACGGACTTCGACTTCCCAGCCCATGCCCTGTTCGCGACCCAGGATCTCGAAACCGCGCTTGTCATCGCGTTCCAGGCTCTGCCAATCGTTGACGTCCATAGTGTTCTTTCCGTTGTGCCGGTGATTCAACTGGCCATAACGATAACAGCTCAGCCCGGCCGACGGGATCCGTAGCTCTGCCGAGGCGCAAGCAATCGATCGTGTCTTGCTGCGCTGGCCCGAACGTTGCATTTTGGTGAATGTTTCCTGCTCGAGAGATCGTGATGACCGATACCGCGCGTTTCGTACGTGTACTGGCCCGCAAGGATGTTCTGGCTCTGGCCTTCGGGGCCATGATCGGCTGGGGATGGGTGGTGATGACCGGTCACTGGATCATCACGGCCGGCTCGCTGGGCGCGGTGCTGGCGTTCATCGTCGGCGGGCTGGCGATCGTCTGCGTGGGCCTGACCTATGCCGAGCTGGCCGCGGCCATGCCGGAAGCCGGCGGTGAGCACGTCTATTCCTATCGCGGGCTGGGGCACTTCGCCTCGTTCGTGTGTACCTGGTCGATCGTGCTGGGCTACATGACGGTGGTGGCCTTCGAAGCCGTGGCCCTGCCCACGGTGATCGAGAATCTGGCGCCGGGCTATGCCGTGGGTCATCTATGGACCGTGGCCGGCTTCGAGGTGAAGGCCACGTGGGTGGCCGTGGCCGTGATCGGCTCGCTGGTCATGATGAGCATCAACTATGTCGGCGTGCGCACGGCCGCTCTCGTGCAGAAGCTGGTCACGCTGTTGATCGCGGCGGTGGGCGTGATGTTTTTCACCGGCGCCCTGTTTTCGGGCAGTGAGGCCCATCTGACGCCGCTGTTCACCGGCGAGCCGAGCATGGCTGCGGGGGCGTTGTCGGTGCTGATCATGGTGCCGTTCATGTTCGTGGGCTTTGATGTGATCCCGCAGGCGGCCGAGGAGATCGATCTGCCCCACCGGGATATCGGCCGGCTGTTGATCGTCTCGGTGGTGCTGGCCGTGGTCTGGTATGCCGCGATGATCTTCGGCACGGCGTATGTTCTGAGTGCTGCCGGAATCGATCCCGAGGGCCTGGCCGTGCCGCAGGCCATGGCTGCGGCGTTCGGGGCCAGCTGGGCGGGCAAACTGATGGTGCTGGCCGGTATGGCGGGCATCGTGACCAGCTGGAACGCATTCTATATCGGCGGCTCGCGGGCCATTTATGCGCTGGCGCGTGCGGGCATGCTGCCGGCGATCTTCGGCCGGCTGCACCCGAAGCATCGCACGCCCTACGTGGCCATCCTGGCGATCGGCCTGGTGAGCACCATTGCGCCGTTTTTCGGCCGTTCGACGGCCGTGTGGCTGGTGGACGCCGGGGGGCTGGGCATCGTGATCGCCTATCTATTCGTGGCTGCGTCGTTCATTGTGCTGCGCCTGCGCGAGCCGAACATGCCGCGCCCGTTTCGTACCAGCGGCGGTATCACGCTCGGCGTGATCGCCATCGTGCTGTCGATCGGGATCATCGCTCTGTATCTGCCGATGAGTCCGTCGGCGTTGAAGCCGGTGGAGTGGCTGCTGTTTGCGATCTGGATGGGCGTGGGGCTGGTGTTCTATCTCTGGGCGCGTATGCGCTACGGGCTCGAACCGGCCCGTCGGCTGAGCCAGGCCGACGCCGAAACCGGTTCGTGAATCGATGGCGGTTCGGTCGATGCCCGACGAGCGTGGTTTGCCAGAATGCGCTGCAACACGCAGCGTATCGCTATCATTTTGTAATCACATCACGTGGTTAAGCCATGTCCGAACACAACAGCAATGCCTCGGCACAGGAAATACACGGCACGCGTTTGACCGCGCGGGCGGTCTTCGAGGCCATCAGCCGCGACGGCGAGGAAGAGCTCGCCCGCTCGGCGCTCTCGCTCTGGTGGTCTGCACTCGCGGCCGGGCTGGCCATCAGCATGTCGGTACTGGGCAAGGCGTTTCTTTACGAGGCTCTGCCCGAGGCATCGTGGCGCGGTCTGGTCAGCAACCTGGGCTATGCCTTCGGGTTTCTCATCGTCATTCTGGGGCGTATGCAGCTGTTCACGGAGAACACCATCACCGTGGTGTTGCCACTGGCCCGGCAGTTCTCGTTACGCGGGCTGGGCATGGCCGTGCGGCTGTGGGTCATCGTGCTGCTGGGCAATCTGCTGGGCACGCTGATCATCGCCTGGTTCACGTTCTATGTGATGGGCACGCCGGCCCAGATCGATGCTCTGATCAGCCTGTCCAAGCCGGTTTTCGATAACTCGGCGCCGATGATGCTGGTCAAGGCGGTGCCGGCCGGGTTTCTGATCGCGGCCGTAGTCTGGATGCTGCCGAACTCGCGCGGGTTCGAGCTGTGGATGATTCTGATCCTGACCTATCTGATCGGCCTGGGCAGCTTCGTGCATATCATCGTGGGCTCGGCCGAGGCGTATCTGCTGTGGTTTGCCGGGCAGATCGATATCGGCCAGGTGGGCTTGCAGTTCCTGATACCGGCCTTTGTGGGCAACGTGATCGGCGGCACGCTGCTGTTCTCGTTACTGGCCTATGGCCAGGTGCAGGAAAAGGTTTAACTTGGTCGCTCAGCCCGAGAGCCGTCGTCGTCGCGGGGCCATGTTCTCGCGGCGCTGGTCGGGCGAGTCGAGATCGAATCGCTGGCCCCCGGTGGGCAGGATCACGCGTGCCAGGGTGCGATCGTCGGGGGCGTTCGCATCGGCCCGCGTGCGCAGGGTTCGGGCCAGGGCGATACGGGATTCGGCCTCGCCGTGGTTGAGAAACACGGTAGCCGGCACGCGGGGCCCAGCCTCCGGGCCGGCCGGGTCGAAGACAAACCGCTGCAGGGCATCGAGATCGCCGTGCCCGGAATAGTAATCCCCGAAATCCACGATGCGGGCACGGATACGCGAGGTGTCCAGGCGTACGTTGCCCAGCGGCAAGGCCATCCCCTCGGGCCACTCGCCGCCCAGATAGGCCCGCAGCCGCCCGGCCCCGGTGGTGGGCGGGGCATAGCCGCACAGTACGATGGTGGCCGCCGGATTGGTGATCTGGTCGGCGATGAAATCCACGATACGCCCGCCTTCACACATACCGGAGCCAGCCAGAGCGATCACGCGGCTTAAAGTCTCGTCCTGCATCGCACGCAGGGTGCCGCCCGGGGCCTTGTTGTCGGCCACGCGTCGCCAGAGGGCGCCCAGATAATCATCCACGGCGGCCTCGTCGGCCAGGCCGAGCCGGGCCGCCATGTCCGGATTGCGATAAGCCGGCGCGCCGGCCGGGCCCAGCCGGTCAGCCAGCGCCGCGGCATAGACCTCGGTCATGCGCGCGTCCAGCGGGGCATCCAGCGACAGCCAGCGCGGCCGGCCGAAGGCATCGGGGCTGCCGGCGCCGGTCACGCGCAGCACGGTGTCCAGATCGAACCACAGCTCCTGGGCCCGGTGGATGGCAAAACAGGGGGCGATGACCGGGCCGCCGCCACGGGCGTCACTATCGACGAGCAGATCGGCCCAGGCCTGAATCCGTGCATCGAAGGATTTGTACTCGGGCCCGCGGGCCGGTTCGGCCCCGCGGGTGGACTCCACCACCATATAATCCACGCTGGGCGGCAGGCTCTGGCCGGCCAGAAGCGACTGGTACGGGTTGTCTGGGGTGTTGCCGCCGATATCGCCGGAGAATGTGATTGCACGAGCCACGCCCACGCGGCTGCGCCAGCCGATGGTGGCCGAAACGGCGCCCAGAATATGCGCGCTGCGATGAAAGGTGATCGCCAGGCCGTGCAGGCGCAGCGGTATGTCGAAGGAAAAGTCCGGCCAGCGATCCACGGTGTGAAAATCGATCATCTCGACGTCGCTGGCGTCGTACTCGCGCGAGAACTTGGCCGCATCCAGCAGTGCCAGACGTGTCATCCAGGCTGTGGCATCGGTGCAATAGACCGGCCCACGAAACCCCGCGCGATGCAGCTGCGGCAGCCGGCCGCAGTGATCCCGATGGGCATGGGTGAGCACCACGAAATCCAGCAGGCGGGCATCAAACGGCAGCCGCGGGGCGCCGTCGGGGATGCCCGCCGGGCGCTCGGCGTAGGCGCCGCAATCCACGAGTGCCCGTACGCCGATGCGGTCATCGGTGAGCAGGGTGCATGAACCGGTCACGCCGTCGGCGCCACCGATGAAGGTCACTTGCATAATCTCGAACCGTGGATCCTGGATGATGTCGATCAGCACCGGTCGTGCCTGACGTCAACGCTTCGACGACACCGGGACACGTCGATTCCACGTTACGCAGCGCAGCAGCGATTGGATCAACGGCCGGCGCTGTCATCGTGGCACTGTCGATGTCCGATATGGGGGTGGTCAGGGCGCAAGCCAAGCGCTGACCGTCGGTTGTCGGTCGGCGTCAGTGGTGGCGCAAGGCGTGCTTGAGCTCGTGCTTGTTCATCGCCGAGCGGCCCTCGATACCGATCTCCTGGGCGCGCTCGTAGAGCTCGTCCCGTGTCCAGTCTTCATAGGGATCGGCCTGGCCGCCTTTCTTGCCGGGGTTGTCGGCGTTGGCGATCCGGGCGGCTTTTTCCTTGCTGGCGCCTTTTTCGCGCAGCGCTTCGTACTGATCGTCGTTCTTGATCGATTGGCCGTGGTCGTTGTCTGCCATGGGGGCGTTTGATGTGTGTTCGATGATTCGACGATAGGCCGTGGGCCACGCGCGCTCAAGTATGGCGGTTTCATCATGCTTTCATGATGCAGGACTACGCTCGAGGCCATCCCGTCGAACAACAGGACAGGACGCCTGTATGGGTCACCGCGGAAAACGCCGTACGTCTTTCTTTGCGCCGCAGTCGCGCCGCTCGTTCCTGCGGCGGGCGGGCCATACCGCGGGTGCGGTCGTGGGTGCCGGGCTCGTCACCGGCTGTAGCGACGGCGCGGATGTACGGGTCAGGCGCAGCCCGGGCAGTTCGGATACGGCCTTTGCCCATGGGGTCGCCAGCGGTGATCCGCTGGCTGATCGGGTGATGCTCTGGTCGCGTGTCACGCCCGCTATGGCCGGGGACATCAGCGTTGAATGGCGCTTGGCGGAGTCGCCGGATATGGCCAACCCGCTACGCAGCGGCACGGTCGTGACCAACGCCGAGCGCGACTACACGGTGAAAGTCGACGCCACGGGCCTGGCTCCCGGCACAACGTATTATTACGGCTTCAATGCACTGGGCACGGCCTCGCCGATCGGGCGCACCCGTACGCTGCCCGAGGCCGGCGTCGAGCGCCTGCGCATGGCGGTGGTCTCCTGCTCGAATTACCCGTTCGGGTTCTTCAACGTCTATGGCCGGATCGCCGAACGGGCCGATCTGGATGTGGTCCTGCACCTGGGCGACTACATCTATGAATATCCGGGCCGCGGCGTGCCGCCCGAGGTGAATCCCGACGAGTACGGCGACGGCCGCCCCTTGGGCCGTGCGCCCGAGCCGCCCTACGAGATCGTCACGCTCGATGATTATCGAACCCGCTATGCCTGTTATCGCACCGATCCGGATCTGCAGGCCGTGCATCGCCAGCATCCGATGATCGTGGTCTGGGACGATCACGAATCCACCAACAACAGCTGGCAGGGCGGTGCCCAGAATCATGATCCGGCGCGCGGCGAGGGGCTGTGGCCCGAGCGCGAGGCGGCCTCGGTGAGGGCGTACTACGAGTGGCTGCCGATTCGGGAATCCGAGCCGGATAAGCCGCTACGGATCTATCGCAGCTTCGATTTCGGCGATCTGGTGCGCCTGAACATGCTCGATACGCGCCTGATCGGCCGTGACGAGCAGCTGGACAACAACGCCGAGAACGGTTTTACCGATACCGGCGCCTATGCCGACCCGGATCGTACCCTGATCGACGACGATCAGTACGACTGGCTGGCCGATCAGCTACAGAACAGCCCCGCGCGCTGGCAGTTCCTGGGCCAGCAGGTGATGTTCGGCCAGCTGAAGGCCGTGGGCGCGCCGAACAGCGCCAATACAGACAATCCCGACGGCCAGGGCGGCGTGTTCATCAATGCCGATCAATGGGACGGTTATCCGCGGGCCCGCGAGCGCATCTGGCGGCTGATCCGCGGCGGCCAGGGCGCGCCGAACGTGGCCTTCGACAACATCGTGGTGCTGACCGGCGACATCCATACCTCCTGGGCTCAGGACATCACCGAAGACCCCAACAACCCGGACTTCTACAACCCCGAAACAGGCGTCGGCAGCATGGCGGTGGAGTTCGTGGGAACCTCGGTGACCTCGCCCGGCAGCAACGGTGATCCGGCGACCGTAAAGCGCCAGAACCCGGCGATGAAATACGTCGAGCTGGCCAGCCGCGGCTATATGCTGCTGGATATCACGCGTGAGCGTGTTCAGTCCGAGTGGTGGTTCGTCGACGATATCGAAACCCGCAACGATCAGCAGCGTTTCGGCGCGGCCTATCTCGTCGAGAACGGCCAGAGCCATGTGGTGGCCGGCGAGGGCGCCTCTGGCGAACGACGCAACGCACCGGCGCTGGCGCCGGTACGCGCCAACTTCAATACCGATACGGCGTGAAGCGTGCCCGTGAGGCCAGGCCGGCGCCAATGACATCGAACGTCGTATCGGCAGGCTGACGAAACCGCGCCATACTCGGCGTCTACTCCCGACGAGAGAGCGCCATGCCCGCGCTCATGACCTGCCGACCCTGCGGCGCTGCCCTATTGACACTCCTGCTTGTAGCGCTCGTTGCTGGTTGTGCCGGCGTCGGACGCTCGGATACCGCCCGGCTTGACGATTTCATGCGCCAGGAACGTGCCTGGGCCGGCCTGTCCACGCATATCGCGACATTGCCCGACAATACGCCGGTCACCTATTCCGAAGGCGGGCCGGCGAGTGCGCCGACACTGGTGCTGCTGCACGGCTATACCGGCGATCGCAACCACTGGAACCGGGTGGCCCGGGAGCTGACGCCCCGCTGGCATCTCATCATCCCCGACCTGCCGGGCCACGGCGCCACGCCACTCGACGACAACGCCTCGGCCGACAGCATGTCCAACACCCTGATCGATTTCGCTCGCGTGCTGGGTCTGGCTGATTACACCCTGGTCGGGCACTCGATGGGCGGCGCCGTGGCCGAACTCTGGGCGCTCGGCCAGCCGGGACAGACCCGCGCGCTGGTGCTCATTGATGCCGCCGGCGTGTATCGCGACAACCCGTCGCCGGTCATGCAGGCCATCGCCCGGGGCAACAATCCGCTGGCCATTCGCTCTGTCGCCGACTATGAGCAGCTGCTGGAGCTGGCCATGGCCAAGCCACCGTTCATCCCCGACAGCATCGAGCACGCGCTCGCACGCCGGGCCGTGGCCCACCGCGATGCCCAGGGCAGGATCCTCGATAGCCTGCTCAACGTGCAGCACCATCTGCCGGCCAGCTCGTTTCAGATGGTGCTGAACGGGCTACGCATGCCCGCCCTGATTCTCTGGGGCGCAAACGACCGGATATTCGATGTCCGCGTGACCGACGAGCTGGCGGGCGGCCTGGCCGACAGCCGCGTGATCGTTTTCGACGATGTGGGTCATACGCCGATCCGCGAGGCCCCGCGGCGCACCGCGCGAGCCATCGATGCCTTCGTCGCCGAGGTGTATGGCCGTTAGCGTGCGCCGGGCTCGATCCACCCCGACGCCGGGGGGCTCTCGTGCGGCCTGCAACCGTATCGTTGTGTCTCATCGATACGACAGCTGCCCATTGCCGGATTCCGCTGAAGGCTCGACGGGCTGCGATCAGCGGCTGACCTGGGCCTGTTGACTGGCGGTGCAGTTCAGATAGTCGCTGTGCTTGATCCAGTCCGGTTTCGGATAATAGGCGAACAGATACTGACCGTCCTTGAGGCTGTTGATCAACGGTTTGACGATGGCCGGGCGGACCGCTGGGCAGCCCCAGCTGCGTCCGAGCCGGCCGATGCGATGCACGAACGCCGGCGTGGCGTAGTCGGCCCCGTGCATCACGATCGCCCGGCGGTAGGCATTGTCGTTGACCCCGTCTTCCAGCCCCTTCAGGCGCAGTGCATAGCCCTTGCTGCCGTAATAGCTGTTGGCCGTGCGATACAAGCCGATGCTCGAGGCATGGCTGCCCGGTTTATTGGAGAAGAACGTGGCCCGGTTGTCGCCGGTGGCGCTGCCATGGGCAACACGCTCGTGGAACAGCAGTGCCGGCTCGGACAGATCGAACACCCACAGCCGGCGGGCCGTCGAGGGCATGGAATAATCGATGACGGCCAGGGTGCTGGCATCCGGCTGGCCATGATACTCGGCACACTGCATGGCTTCAGCGGCCATCGACAACACGTGTTCGTCGGCATTGGGCGCCAGGTCTTGGAGCGTGTCACCGAGCGGCGAAGCCGCAGCTCCGGTACAGGCGATCAGCGCGCCGGCGACGACACCGGCGCCGCCAGCCATCCAGCGTAGAATGCGTTTTTCCGAGCGAAAGCGATAAAGCGAGTTCGGCACGATCAGTACGACCTGTTAGTCAAACGTTTGAAAACGTCGACGCACGATACGCGTTGCCACTTGCCATCGATTTAACAGGGCGCCCGCACATGACGGAAACGAAAGCCAAGCGGTGGGTCGGGGCCGGGCATCGGCCGGGTTTCATGCGTGCCCGGGCGAGAGCGTATCCAGCAGGAACGCAAAGATCAGCCCCATTTCCTCCAGGGCGGCAAAACGCCCGGGCAGGCCGCCATGGCCGGCGGCCATGTGGGTCTTGAGCAACAGCGGATTGGTATCGGTCTTGGTGGCCCGCAGCTTGGCGGTCCATTTGGCCGGCTCCCAGTACGTCACGCGCGGGTCGGATACGCCGGCAATGACCAGAAGCGCCGGGTAATCCTGGGCAGCGATGTTCTGGTAGGGGCAATAGCCGCGGATGGTGGCAAAGGCCTGCTCGTCGTCGCGCGGGTTGCCCCATTCGGGCCACTCCGGCGGGGTGAGTGGCAGGGTGTCGTCCATCATGGTGTTCAGGACATCCACGAACGGCACATCGGCGATGGCCGCGCCGAACAGGTCAGGCCGCTGATTGACCACGGCCCCCACCAGCATGCCGCCGGCGCTGCCGCCGAATGCCGCGATCCGGCCGGGTGCTGTGAAGCCTGCTTCGCACAGATACTCGGCAACACGAATATAGTCGGCGAAGGTGTTTGGTTTCTTGTCGAGCTTGCCGTCCAGATACCAGCGGTAGCCGCGTTCCTTGCCGCCGCGCACATGGGCGATGGCATACACGAAGCCGCGATCGATCAACGAAAAACGGCTGGCCGAGAATGCGGCCGCTTCGCTGATGCCGTAGGCCCCGTAGCCATGCAACAGACAGGGCGCGCTGGCGTCGGTGGGCGTGTCGCGATGATGAATCAGCGTGATGGGCACGGCCTCGCCGTCGGCCGTATCGGCGGTGATACGGCGCACGATATAGTCGTTCGGCTCGAAACCGCTGGGCACCTGGCGCTGCTTGCGCAGCACCCGGCTGCGCTGGGCCATGTCGTAGTCGAAGGTCTCGTCGGGGACATGCGGCGCGCTGTAGAGAAAGCGCAGGGTCTGTGTGTCGTACTCGTAGCCCACCGACATGCCCAGCGAATAGGCTTCGTCGTCAAAGGCGATGGCGTGGTCGGTGTCGGTCTGCTTGTCGGTGACGATGATCCGTGGCAGCGCATCGGCGCGCTCCATGCGGACGCGATAGCGGGCCAGCTCGACGTGATCGAGGATCAATCGCCCGGGCTCGTGGGGCACGATCTCCTGCCAGTTGTCATAGCCCGGTGTGTTCACGGGCGTGCGCATGAGCCGGAAATCCCGGGCGCCACCGGCGTTGGTGAGGATGACGAAATGCGTGCCGTTATCGTCGTCCACGCTGTATTCGCAGCCCGTCACCCGTTCGGCGATCAGCGTAGGCGCGGCCTCGGGCGTGGCCGCCGGAATGAAGCGGGTTTCGCTGGTGGCGTGGTCGTGCGCCTGGATGAGCAGGAAGTCGCCCGACTGGGTTTCGCCGATCGAGACGAAAAAGCCGGCATCGGGCTCTTCATAGACCAGCGTGGCCTCGGTCTGCGGGGCGCCCAGGGCCAGGCGCCAGACACGGCACGGCCGGTGGCTGTCGTCCAGGGTCGTGAAGAACAGGGTCTGGCTGTCGGCCGACCAGGCCACGTTGCCGGTGGCATTTTCGATGGGCGGCTGGATCTCCTGCCCGCCTTGGATATCGCGCACGCGGATGGTGTAGGCCTCGGAGCCGCGCTCGTCGAGGGCGAAGGCCAGTTTCGCGTGGTCGGGGCTGTGATCGACCGCGCCCAGCGAGAAATAGGTCCGGCCTTCGGCCTCGGCGTCGCCGTCGAGCAGGATCTGTTCATCCGTGAGCGGCTCGCCCGGCTCGGCGCTGCCATCGGCGGATCTAGGCGCCCGACAGAAGATCGGGTGCTGGCCGCCTTCACGAAAGCGCACGTAGTAGACCCAGTCGCCATCGGGCGTGGGCACGCTGGCATCCACCTCGGCCATGCGGGCCCGCATTTCGGCCACCAGCTCGGCCTGCAGCCCGGTGGTGTCGGCCATCATCGCCTCGGTATAGGCGTTCTCGGCCTCGAGATACGCGCGGATCTCGGGATCCAGCCGGCTCGGGTCCATCATGGCCTCGCGCCAGTCGGCATCACGCAGCCAGGCATAGTCGTCGACGAGGCGCACACCGTGCATCGTGGTTTCGGTAGGCGCTTGCTTGGCGATCGGCGGGGTCGGCCGGTCAGCGCGTTGGCTCTGGTTCATCGAGGACATCACGGTAAGAAACGAAGGCGTGCCGCTAGAAATGGCGCCGCGGCTGATGAGTTCAAGCGGGCAGCGCGCCGCGGCGCTCGTCCGGATGGGTCAACAAGCGATCGGCACGCCGGGCAGCCTCGTCGAGCCGAGCCGCGTCGCGCGGGTTGTGGATATTGGGCTGGGCCGCGGTTTCGAGCGCTTCTGCATGGGCATGCAGCAGGTCGCGATCGCCAGCACGCCCAACGAACTCGCCGCATTCACCCAGACGATCGAGCATATGGATAGCCGCATTCACGTCGGTAGCGAAATAACAGCGCAGCTGATCGAAGATGGCGTTGGCCAGAGTCTCGAAATCGAATACGGGCACCCACAGGCGCAGGACATCGTCGCCATCCCGATGGATCGGCGAGGGCATGCGTCGGCGCGCCAGACGGTTGAGTGATGCCGTGAGCCAGTCCAGACAGCTCATGGCGGTGTAGGGGTCGTTGGTGCCGGGCGACAGGGCACGCGCGGCAATCTCGACCAGCTCGTTGACCAGGAACATGACATCCTGTGGCTTGGTGCGTTGGCTGCCGATGGCATAGGCGCCTTGTACGGTGCTCTCGATATCGCTGTCCGCCAGCGCGCTGGCCGGCCAGACACGGGCCAGAATCTGTCGTTCGGCCACGAAATCGCCCGGTACGCGATTCACGCGCACCACCAGATCATGCCGGCAGGCGGCATTCACGATGGTGGCGTGCATCAGATTCTGGATATAGCCGTTCCGGGTCGCCCGGATGGGGGCCGAGCGCTCGAGGAAATCGGCGGGCAGGGCGGTGGCCGGCTGGCACTCCGCGGGCTCGCGCGAGCGATCGTCGAAGGCCTCGATCGCGCGGTCCAGATCTGCCGCGATATCGGCGATGACGTTGGAGACATGCAACGATTCGGCAATGTGATGGATGAAATAGATCAGTACCGCCAGGCTGGCCATCGCCAGCACGATCGCGAACAGGATCGACAGATGCGGCACGAACGTGCCCCCGGTGTCGTTACTGGCCTGAATCGTGCGCAGTAGCAGCAGACAATAGGTGAAGGTGGCCAGAAACGTGCCCAGCGTGACCTGATTGCCCTTGTCGCTCATGAAATTGGTGAGCAGGCGCGGCCCGAGGATCGTGGTGGTATAGGACAGGGCCGCGATCGTGATCGAGAACGTCACGCCGGCTACACCGATCATCGAGCCGGCCACCGTGGTCAGCACGTCGCGCGCGCCAGAAGCCTGTACGCGATAGACCCAGGGCACGGCATCGATCCAGTCGTTGCCCAGCCAGCCGTCGGCGGCGGCCAGCAGAAACGACAGCAGAGCCGCGCCCAGCGACATCACCGAGGGAATGAACCAGTAGCTGGTCTGGAGCGCCGTCCAGAGCTTGACGAGTTTGGCCACGCAGGCTCCATCGCGTAAACATGGGGCAACTTTACAGGCACACAGGGCACGAGCTATGCAGCGCGCCATCGGCGAGATGACCATCGAATGCATCAGGGGCGATATCACCGACCAGGGCGATATCGAGGTGATCGTCAACGCGGCCAACCAACAGCTCAAGGGCGGCGGCGGGGTCGACGGTGCCATTCACCGTGCGGCCGGGCCGGAACTGGTCGAGGCCAGCCGCGCACTGGCGCCCATCGATGCCGGGCAGGCCGTGATCACCCCGGCCTTCGAGCTCCCCAACGATTGGGTGGTGCACTGTGCCGGGCCGGTCTATTCGGATCATCCCGACGTACCCCGGCGGCTGGCGGCGTGTTATCGCACGGCGATCGAGCTGGCCGAAGACAAGGCCGCGGCCTCGATCGCGTTCCCGGCGATTTCAGCCGGCATCTATGGGTATCCGCTGAACGAGGCCGCCACGATCGCCATGGAAACCGTGGGCGAGGCCGCGCGTTCGGTTCTCTGCCTGCGCCGTGCCCGGTTCGTGCTGTTCTCCGACGAGGCTCACGATGCCTTTGCCGAGGCACTATCCATACAGAGCTGATGCCGCCGGCTGCATCGGTTGCCGGTTCCGGTACGTTGGTTACACGTGAAACGCTTGTTTTATCAGCATTTCTGCCAAGAGGACATCACCGTGGCGCAATCCCATAAAGACATCCTGATCGAATGGCTACAAGAGGCGCATGCCTTTGCCAAGCACGGCGAGACGATGCTCTCCGGGCGCACCGACGCGCTCGAGGATGAGTATCCCGAGCTGGCGGCCCGCCTGCGCGAGCATGTCGACGAAACCCGGGCCCATCAGAAAGAGCTTGCCGCGCTGCTGGCCGATCTGGGCAGCGACGTCTCCAAGGCCAAGGACATCGGCGGCAAAGTGTCGGCCGTGGGCCATTCCTGGGGCACCCAGATGAGCGGGGAAACGGCTGTACAGAGCGTTGCCGCCAGCATCGCCTTCGAGCACTTCGAGATCGCCAACTATCGGGCGCTGGTCACCACGGCCGAGGCCGCGGATGAAAGCCAGGCCAAGGCCAAGCTCGAATCGCTCGTGGCCGATGACGTCGCCATGGCCAAATGGCTGGAGGACGTCCTGGTGGACACCACCCGGCACTATCTGACCGCGCAGCACGAGTAAGGTCGAAAGTCGTATAGGTCGGGGCGCGGCCAGCTGGCATCGTCAACGCATTGCCTTTTGATCGTGCCCGCCATGACCGTATCGCCTGCGACACGCTACGCCGCAGATTTCGAGCTTGCCCGGACCGACCCCGCGGCCTTCTGGGGCCGCGAGGCCGGCCATATCCGCTGGATGAGCGAGCCGGAAAGCGTGCTCGATGCCCGCGCGGCCCCGTTCTATTCGTGGTACGTGGGGGCCACGCTCAATACCTGTGACAACTGTGTGGATCGTCACGTCGACGCCGGCCACGGCGAGCGCGTGGCGCTCATTCACGACAGCCCGGTCACAAACAGCGTCACCCGGCTGACCTACGATGAGCTCTTGGTCCGCGTGGCGCGCTTTGCCGGGGCCATTGCCGCCCAGGGCGTGGAAAAGGGCGACCGGGTGATCATCTATATGCCGATGATCCCCGAGGCGGTGATCGCCATGCTGGCCTGTGCACGTATCGGTGCGGTGCACTCGGTGGTCTTCGGCGGCTTTGCCGGGCCGGAACTGGCCAAGCGCATCGACGACGCAACCCCCAAACTCGTGATCTCGGCCTCCTGCGGCATCGAGCCGGGGCGGGTGGTGGCTTACAAGCCGCTGCTCGACCACGCCATCGAGTTGGCCGCGCACAAGGTCGAGCGCTGCATCATCATCCAGCGTGACACCCAGCCCTGTGATCTCGTCGCCGGGCGCGATATCGACTGGCACGAGGCTGTTGCCAACGCTCGTCCGGCCGACTGCGTGGCAGTGGCGGCCACCGATCCGCTCTATATTCTGTACACCTCCGGCACCACGGGCCGGCCCAAGGGCGTGGTACGCGACAACGGCGGGCATGCTGTGGCCATGCACTACTCCGCCCGGGCCGTGTACGGCCTCACCCCGCAGGATACGTTCTGGACCGCCTCGGACGTGGGTTGGGTGGTCGGCCATTCGTATTGTGTGTATGCGCCGCTGCTGCTGGGCTGCACCACGGTCATCTACGAGGGCAAGCCTGTCGGTACGCCCGATGCCGGGGCGTTCTGGCGCGTGATCGAAGACCACGGCGTGAACGTGTTCTTCACCGCACCCACGGCTTTTCGGGCGATCAAGAAAGTGGATCCGGAAGGTCAGGCAGCCGCCGGCCATGATGTGTCCTGCCTGCGTGCGCTGTTTCTGGCCGGCGAGCACTGTGACCCGGATACCGCGGCCTGGGCAGCCCGGCACCTGAACGTGCCCGTGGTCGATCACTGGTGGCAGACCGAGACCGCCTGGGCCATCACCGCCAATCCGCTGGGCATCGCGGATCTGGCCGTGCCCCGCGGTTCGGCGGGCCGGCCCATGCCGGGCTATGACGTCCACGTGCTGGGCCCCGACGGTCGGGCGGTTGCCAGCGACGAAATGGGCGATATCGCGATCCGCCTGCCGCTGCCGCCGGGCACGCTGACCACCCTCTGGAACAACGACACCCGCTACGTCGAGGCGTATCTATCGGCCTACGAAGGCTATTATCGCTCGGGCGATGCCGGCTATTTCGACGCGGATAACAATCTGTGGGTGATGAGCCGTATCGACGACATCATCAACGTGGCCGGGCACCGGCTGTCCACCGGGATGATCGAGGAGATCGTGGCCGCGCATGCCGACGTGGCCGAGGCCGCGGTCATCGGTGCACGCGATGCCGACAAGGGCCAGCTGCCGGTGGCCCTGGTGGTTCTGAAGGCCGGCTGCGAGCGCCCCGAGGCCGAGATCGTGGCCGAGCTGATCGCGGCCGTGCGCGAGGCGATCGGCCCGGTGGCAGCATTCAAGAAAGCCGTGATCGTCGAGCGACTGCCCAAGACCCGCTCGGGCAAGACCGTACGGGCTACGCTGCGCCAGATCGCCGACGGCGACGAGGTCCAGATCCCGGCCACCATCGACGATGCGACCGGCCTGGACGAGATCGCCGAGCGGCTGGCGACTATCGGTTACGGGCGCTGAGATCCATGGCCATCAGATAATCGTCCATCACATACCCGTGGCCGATCGCCTTGGCGTGCTCGGCCACGACCACGAACCCGGCGCGCTGGTAGAACGCGATGCTGGCGGTGTTGTGGCGATTCACGCGTAGCGTGAGTCGGCGCGCGCCGGCTGCGCGTGCGGCATCGATCAAGTATGCGAGCAGCCGGCGGCCGATGCCCTGACCACGGGCCGAGGCGTCGAGATAAAGCTTGTCCAGCAGCATGGTGGCGGGCTCTGGCCCCGGGGCCAGAGCGGCGTAGCCCAGCGCTTGCCCGGCCTGCTCGGCCAGGTAGAACACGGTGCCGGCCTCTTCGGCCGCGGCAAGCGCTGTCGGTGTATAGCCGTGGGCCAGCATGTAATCGACCTGGGCGCGGCCGATGATCGGTGCGTAGTGCGCAGGCCAGATGCGATGCGCCAGCTCACGGATTGCGGCCCGATCGGCCGGGCCCTGCGCACGCCGAATCGAGATATCAGCGTCTGCCGTCATCGGTCTCGTCATCCCCATGAGCCAGGTGTTGGCGCAGGGCCCCGCCGTAGGTGCGATCGGCCAACAGCGCCCGGCCACGGCGCGAGGTCGACAACTGTGTCTCGATCCAGCGCGCCCGACGGCTCAGACGCTCGTGCGTCTCGGACTCGGGCAGGGCCTGTGCCAGCAGATCCTCGACCTCGCGCAGCTCGCGGTGGGTCTGGATTTCGGCCGGCACGAAGCCGGCGTTCTTGAGCAGACGATAGCCCGCGCGCAGCTCGGCCGGCACGTGGCGGGCCTCATCCGGCGGCAGGGGTTGGCCCTGGCCGGGCAGGTTGTCCAGATCGCCGTTATCGATCGCGGTCTGGATATGGGCGTCGGCGAGTTGGTCGAGTAGGCTCATCGGTCTGGATTGTAGCGTGCGCGTGCTGCTTCGGTGCGCGCTCGAATCAGGATACGATTTTATGACGGAGTTTCTGGCCCCCGCACTCGACGGTGCCGACGTGATCGAGCGCTGCGAGATCGGCGGCATGACGATCGCTTATGAAACCTTCGGCCGGCCCGAGAATCCGGCATTGCTGCTGATCGTGGGCCTGGGCATGCAGCTGCGTGCCTGGCCGGATGCCTTTTGTCGGGCGCTGGCCGATACGGGGCTCTACGTCATTCGTTTCGATAACCGCGATATCGGTCTGTCGAGCCAGTTCAAGACGAAAAAGCCGTATCCGTCGCCGATCAAGGCGTTCGTTCGCGGGGTGATGAAACGCGATATCGGTGCCCCTTATGACCTGTATGCCATGGCCGACGATGCCACCGGCCTGCTTGATCATCTGGGCGTGACCGAGGTCCATGTGGTGGGGGTCTCCATGGGCGGCATGATCGCCCAGATCCTGGCTGCGCGGGAGCCGGAGCGGGTCAAGACCCTCACCTCGATCATGTCGACCTCCGGGCACCCCGAACTGCCGCGCAGCCGTCTGGCCGTGCTGCGGCGTCTGGCCAAGAAACCGAAAAGCCGCGCGCCGGACGACGTGGCCGTGCAGATGGCCAAGACCATGCGCATGATCGGCAGCACCGACCCGAAGCTCGCGCGCAGCGAAGCCGACTGGTATCGCGAATGTCTGAAAAACGCCGAGCGAGCGTATTCACCGGCCGGCACACATCGCCAGATGCTGGCCGTGCTCTCGGCCACCTCGCGCCGCGACATCCTGAAAACGATCCGTCAGCCGGCGCTGGTCATCCACGGCAAGGCCGACCCGCTCCTGCCCGTGGCCCACGGGCGCGATACCGCGGCCCACCTGCCCAATGTCCATTACGAAGAGATCGCCGGCCTGGGCCATGATCTGCCGCCGCGGCTGTTGCCGCGCTACGTAACCTGGATACGTGCCCTCATCAACGGCGAACTGGCCATGGATAACGCTCACGGCGCATAGGTTCGCCCGCGCCATGTACGGCCGCGCCCACGGCGTGCGGCGACAAGTGCACGCCACTGCAGGGCCAGCGTCGCGACGACGGCTGCCGGGTGCAGCACCACAGCCAGAGCGCGCTGGCCCGTGGCACGGGCCACGGCAAGCCGCGCGCCGGCAAGCAGGACGACAGCAAGGGCGGCAAGCCCGAGCGCGTGGTTCGAGGCCGTGAACAGGGCCGCGATCAGCACGGCGAACGGCCACAGATGCCCGCCGGCCAAAAGCCCTGTCCAGACCGGCAGCGCCCGTGGCGTGGCCATGCCCTCGGTCGCGTCCTTGGAAAACCCGCGCCAGGCGCTTAAAAACCCATCGTACATCCGACAACGGGCCAGCCCCGCGGCATTGAACAGATCCGTGGCATGGCCGGCCCGGCGCACATTGGCCGGCAGGTGCAGCCCGTCGTGCATACGCGTGGCGATCGCGGCGTGTCCGCCGGCCGCGGCATAGGCCGTGCGTGTGACCGCCATCAGCTGCCCACAGCCGGCCGCCAGACTCGGCGCGCGCCGCAGCAGGCGGGCCAGGCCCAGCGGCAGATAGCCCAGCAGCAGCACCGGAATCATCGGCACCAGCAGCGTTTCGCCCCAGGTACCGGTGGGCTGGTTCGGAAAGCCACTGGCAAGGCCCAGCCTGCGCCCGTGCAACCAGGCGGTGGCTCGGGCCAGCGCGTCAGGGGCCAGATGCACGTCGGCATCGATGAAGATCAGGGTGTCGTGTCCGGCCGCAGCGGCCAGTTGGGCACAGGCATGTTGCTTGCCGTTCAGGCCGGCCGGAAGCGGCGCGCCGGGGATCAGTCGCACACGCGCATCGTGTGCGGCCAGGGCGCTGACCTGATCTGGCGTATCGTCGCTCGAGCCGTCGTCGAGCACGATGACTTCGAGCTCGATATTGTGGCTGGCCAGCGCCGCCTCCAGCGTGGCGCGGATGCGCGCGCCTTCATCGCGCGCCGGGATGAGCAATGATACGGCGCGCTCGGGCACGGTCTCCGACACCCGCGCCGGCACTCGGAACAACGCCAGATTGAACACGGTGAGTCCGGCATACAGTCCCGCCAGCGCCAGCGCGATCCAGGCCGCGATGATCATCGCCGCGGGGTTTGATCGTGGCGGGCATCGAAACGCCGGCCCCTCAGCGCGGCGTTGACCCGCCGGCCCAGGTCATAGACACCGCCGACGCCCGCGCGCCCGGCGATCAGGGTGTCGAAATCGGCCGGTTGTCGGGCCGTTGCGGTATCAGCCAGCGTGTCCATGCGGTGCGTCAGTGCCGTGCTCAGGGCATCGGGGCTGGCTTCGGGCGCCGGAATCGGCGTACCGAAGCCGCACAGCGCCTCGGGCTGTTTTTCTTGCCAGAACGGGTATTCGATCGCCAGCGGTACGGCCACGGCATTGGGTACGCGGGCCAACAGCCGGGCCAGGCCGGGGCGCAGCGTGACCGGGCGCGCCCGCGGATCGGCGAAGCCGCCCTGAGCTGTCACCCAGAGCATGCGATCCGGGCTTGCCAGCAGGCCTTCGGCCACGCGAAGAAAACGCGCGGCCCCGCGATAGCCCACGGTGTCGATGCCGAAAATGCCGAAACGCCGCAGAATCCGGTATTGACCCAGTGCGGCGGCGTCCATTGGCCCGTAGCTGTCACGATCGGCAAACAGCCGCCCGGCCAGCACGAGAAAAACCGCGGGGTCCCACCAGGCCGGGTGATTGGAATAAACCACGAGCGGGGCCTCGGCAGGCAGCGCGGGCAGGCCGGGCCGGGCGAGACGCAGGGCGTTGAATGATCTTGCGATCTGGCGCTGCATCACCCACGTGAAAAACGCCGTGGCCAGCGCCGAGCGCTGGGCCATTACGGCCTCGGCCGCGGGTGATGCCCGGCTCACGCCGCGCCCTGTCGTGCTTCGAAATCTGCATCCAGCGCATCCGCGGCGATCCAGCCGGACATCAGCGCCATGGGCATGCCCGGGCCGGGGTGGGCCGAGCCGCCGGCCAGATACAGCCCGTCGACATAGCGGCTGCGATTGCCCGGCTTGAACGCGCCCATCATCTTGCCGTGGCTGGCCAGGCCATAGATGGCCCCGTCCAGCACGCGATACCGCTCGTGGATATCCTGTGGCGTAAGCGCACGCTCGACGACGATCCGTTCTTCCAGATCGGCCATGCCGGCCGCACGGGCCAGTTTGTCGAGGATCACCTGGCGATAGCCCGGCAACATGTCCTGCCAGTTCTGGCCGGGCCGCAGATAAGGCGTGTGCACCAGCACATAGAGCGCTTCGCCGCCGTCGGGGGCCACGCCGGGCTCGGTGCGCGCGGGGGCGGCGATATAGGCCGTCGGATCGGGGGCGGGCACGCCCTGGTGATAGATCGCCTCGAACTCTTCTTCCGGGTCGCGCGAGAAGACGAAGTTGTGATGCGCCAGGTGCTCATAGGCACGGTCCAGGCCCAGATAGAGCACCACGCCCGAGCAGGCCGGCTCGCGCTGGCCGGTCTTGGCAAAGGCCCTGGCCGGCGTGCCGCCCACCAGCTCGCGATAGGTGCGCACCGAATCCATGTTGGAGATCACGGCGTCAAAGGCCATGGTCTGGCCGTCGGTGGTCTTGATACCGGTGGCCCGTCGCCCGTCCATCGTGATCTCGGCCACGTCCACGCCGGTATGAAAGGTGACGCCGAGCGATTCGGCAAGACGCGCCAGCGCCGCCGGCACGGCCCGTGTGCCGCCCATCGGGTACCACACGCCCTCGCCGACCTGCATGTGGGCGATACCGGCCAGTACCGCAGGCGAGGCGGCCGGCGAGCTGCCGACATACTGGATGAAATGATCGAGCATCTGGGCCACACGCCTGTCCTTGACGTGCTTGCGCACGAGCTGGCCCATCGATTGATGCATGCGCAGCGCCATCACATCGCGCATGGTGTGCCACGACATGTTCTGGCCCACGTCGATGGTGTCCTTCAGGTCCTGAACGGCCTTCCAGAAAAAGAACTTGTCGGAGATACGCGACAGGTTTTCCGCCACGTCCAGAAAATCGCGATAGCCTTGTTCCGTACCCGGCGCGAAGGCGGCCAGCTCGCGATCCATGGTGGCCATGTCCTGGTGCAGATCGAGCACGTCGCCGGTATCGAAGAAACAGCGCCACTGCGGGTCCAGGCGCACCAGCTCGAGCATGGATTCGATCGGTGTACCGGCCTCGCCGAAGATGCGTTCCAGCACGCGCGGCACGGTGAGGATCGTCGGGCCCATGTCGAAACGGAAGCCGTCTTCCTCCAGCACGGCGGCCTTGCCGCCGAGCCAGTCGTTTTTCTCCAGCACGGTGACGTCGTAACCGCGGGCCGCAGCCGTCACGGCGGCGGCCAGGCCGCCGAGGCCGGCGCCGATGATGCCGATGGTGGGCCGGGTCATGACAACACTCCTTGTCGCGATAGATTCAGATCGTCATCGATCAGGCCAGCCGCAATCCGGGCGGATTCGAAGATCGTGGGCAGCCCGCTGCCGGGGTGGGTGCCGCCGCCGGTGAGATACACGCGCTCCAGATCCTCGAAACGGTTGTTGGGCCGCCAGTGCAACATCTGGCCGATGTTGTGCGCCAGATTGAAGGTGGCCCCGCGATAGATATCGTAGCGGGCGGCCCAATCGGCCGGCGTGATCATGTGCTCGGTTTTGATACGCGTATCCAGATCCGCGCGCTCGATGCCGAGCAGCCCGGCCAGACGGTTGAGCATCAGCTCGCGATAGCGCGGGCCGGCCTCGGCCCAGTCCATCGGCCCGCCGTCGGGGCCGAGATTGCCCACCGGCGCCAGCATATAGATCGTGCTGTGGCCGTCCGGGGCCAGCGTGGGATCGGTCTGGCTGGCGTTCTGGATATACAGCGTGGGGTCTTTCGGGGCGCGCTGGTCCTCGATGGCCCGGATATCGCCCAGATAATCGGCCGAGAGATGAATCGTGTGGTGATGCAGCGCCGGGTAGCTGCCGGCCAGGCCGATATAGAGCATGCAGGTCGAGCAGCTGTACTGTTTCTTCTCGATGCGGGCATCGGTCCATTTACGGCGCAGCCGGTCAGGCACCATCTTGTGCATGGCACCGGCAAAATCGGCGTTCACGACCAGGGCATCGGCCGGGTAGAAACCCTGGCCGGTGATGGCCCCCACGGCTTTTTTGCCGTCGAACTCGATCCGCACGACCGGCTCGGACAGGCGGATATCCACGCCCGTATCACGGGCGACCCGGGCCATGGCCTCGGAGATGGCCCCGCAACCGCCGATCGGGTGAAACACCCCGAAGCCGTGTTCCACGTGCGACAGGATCGTGAACAGGCTGGGGCACTTGAAGGGCGACATGCCCAGATACTTCGACTGGAACGAGAACGCCAGGCGAACCTGTGGATGCTTGAACCAGCGCTTCAGGTCCGTATCCACGCTGGACAACGGGCGCATCAAGGGCAGGGCCTTCAATACGTCCGGGTGGGTCAAATCGCGTAATGAGGCGAACGGGCGCTGCAAGAGCGGGCGAAACGCATCGAACTTGATACGGTTGGCTTCCAGAAACGCCGGCACCTGCCTGGCATCGTCTTCGTCGAAGCGTGCGACCTCGGCCTGGAGCTTTTCGACATCGTGGCTGGCCAGGATCGAGCCGCCGGATTCGAAGATCAGCCGGTACATGGGGTCCAGCCGAACCAGCTCGACTTCGTCCTCGAAGCGCCGGCCACAGGCGGCGAAGATTTCGGCCAGTATTTCCGGATACAGAAAGAAGGTGGGGCCCAGATCGAAGGTGAAGCCGTCCATGACCAGTGAGGACGTCCGTCCGCCCACGCGCGCCTCGCGCTCGAGCAGCGTGACGTCGGCCCCATGGGCGGCCAGCAGCATGGCCGTGGCCAGCCCGCCGGGCCCGGCCCCGATGATGACCACCTGCTTGCCGGCGCTGTGCCCGGCCATCGCCCGCAGCTGGGCCACGGCCTGGCGTGCCCCGGATCGAAGGGCTTGTTGAATCATGTCGGTGCCTTTTCTCGTGAGCGCGCGAAACCACGGTGGCGGGATCGCCGTATCCCGAGCGTGTACGTCAGCTGCGACGGGCGCGATGCACGCATGCACCGTCGTCACGATAGTATGGCGCACTGTGCCGTACGCATTGTTCGGCGGTTTCGCCGCGATGGATGAACGCCATGAACGACCCGCAGGCAGCGGGCCTGCAGGCCCGGATCGATGCCGCCCGTGAAGCGCTGCCGGCCTGGCAGGCACGGCCTGTCAAGGCCAGGGCCCGGCTGGTCGGGGCGCTGCGTCACAGGCTGGCGCAGGAGGCCGATACCGTCATCGCGGCCATCGGAGAGCGCTTCGATCGCGGACCCGCGGAGACACTGACCACCGAAATCATCCCGTTGGCGGATGCTGCACGTTTTATCGAACGCCGTGCGGCGCGCGTGCTGGCACCGCGGCATTTCGGCCCACGCGGGCGCCCCGCCTGGCTATGGGGCGCCCGCGGCACGGTACGCCGTGTGCCGTTCGGTGTTGTGGCTGTCATTGCCCCGGGCAATTATCGGCTGTTGCTGGCCGGCGTACAGATCCTTCAGGCGCTGGCCGCCGGCAATGCCGTGATCGTCAAACCCGCGCCCGGGGCCAGCGCGCCGCTCGTCTGGCTGCGCAGCGCACTCGTCGCCGCCGGCCTGCCGGGCGCCCTGTTCCAGATCATCGCCGAAGACCGGGCCGTCGGTGAAGCGCTGGCCTCGGCCGCCATCGACAAGCTCTTTCTGACCGGGGCCGCGGCCACCGGGCAGGCCGTGGCCGGCCGGTTGGCCGCACGCACGGTGCCGGCCGTGCTGGAGTTGTCGGGCAATGATGCGGTCTTCGTGCTGGCCGCTGGTGATATCGACATGGCCGCGCGGGCGATCGTCTGGGGCATGGGCCTGAACGGCGGGGCGACCTGTATCGCCCCGCGACGTGTGTTCGTGGTGCGCGAGCGGTTCGAGGCACTGGCAATCGCCTTGCAGAGCGCCCTGGCGCATGCGCCGGCACGTACGGTGGCCGCGGCACCGCGGGCCACGGCATGCGAGCGGATCGCTGCCGCACAGGCGGCTGGCTGGCACGTGCTGGGCCCGTTGCCTGAGCCGGGCGCGACCGATATGGCGCCGTGTGTGTTGGTCGGTGAAACGACGAGCGAGCCCCCGTTGCCGGGCGATCTGTTCGCCCCGGTTGCCACGTTGCAGGCAATCGACACCCTCGATGAGGCAGTCGCCATCGATCACGGCGCCGAGCATGCGTTGGGGGCCGCGGTTTTCGGCGGCTCGGCCGAGGCCGCGGCACTGGCCGACCGTCTGCACGCCGGCGTGGTCACGATCAACGATCTCATCGCGCCCACCGCGGACCCGCGCGCGGCGTTTGCCGGCGCGAAAGCCAGTGGTCACGGCACGACCCGCGGTGCCGAGGGCCTGCTCGAGATGACTCGGCCCCAGAGCGTGCTCACCCGTCGCGGCGCTGCCCGCCCGCATCTCGGGCCGGCCAGCGTGCATGACGCCGACCTGTTCAAGGCCTACCTCGCGATCGCCCACGCCCGCGGCCCCGGGCGACGACTGGCTGCGCTCAAGGCCTCGGTCCGCGCAGCCCGAGCGCGTATGGGGTGATCAGAAATACTGCATGGGAAAACGGATCGTGCCCCCGGGCTCACTCAGTTTGATCGCGGCCGCGTCATAATCCGGCGGGCCGTGATGCATCTGGGCATCGTTGGAAAAGCCCATGCCTTCCTTCGGCCAGCCGATCCAGTTGGTATCCAGCGTGTCGTTGTTGTTGGTGTCGGCATAGGCCTGCACGGCATAGACGCCCGGCGGAATATCCCGAATGGTGATCGTGGCCGCCCCGTTTTCAGGCGCCGCCGCGCCCTTGTAGGCACACTCAGCCTCGGTGAAGTGGTCGCGATCGCAGACCGCCACACGCAGCATGCCCTCGTCTTTCCTGATATCGCTCACGTGTACCGTGAGTGTGGCGCCGGCCGCCATTTGTGGCAGCCACAGGCCGGCCAGTACCAGGCCGATCAGCACGCGTTGCATCATGTTTCCTCCGTGGAGACAGGCCGGGCACGCCCAAGCCCGACGAGTAGCATCAGGGCGCCGAGCACGGCGAGACAGGCCACCAGATACGCATCCGAGTACGCGGCCGTGGCCGCGGCGTGGTCATACAAGGGGTTCAGGGCCGGCGCATCCTGGCGCTGCCGGGCGGTCAATACACTGCCGAAGACCGCCGCACCCGTGCCTGAACCGAGAAAGAAGAACAGCTGATAGATTCCGAAGCCCACGCCCGCGATCTCGGCCGTCAACGCCTTCGAAGCCGCATTGGCCGCCGGCGACGTCACGCCTGCGTAGCCGATGCTGGCGATCACCAGGGCGAGGGCCACCCGCCAGGGGGCGGCGCCGACCGCAAATGACGACATGAACAACAGGCCGGCCAATAGAATCGTCAGGCTGGTGCCCAGCACGGCCCGCGGGCCGAAACGATCCGACAGCCGCCCGATCGTGGGCGAGAGCAGGGCCACCGAGAACGCGCCCGGGGCAATGACAAGCCCGGTCTGAAGGGCTGTCAGCCCGATCTGGTTGATCAGCAGCAGGGGCGTGAGAAACAGCCCGCCCCCGATGAACGCCCCCTGGGACAGCAAAGCGATGCCGGCCGCCGAGAGAAACTGGGTATTGGCAAACAGCGCCGGCGGCACGAAGGCAAACGCAGCCCGCCGGATCCGGATCGTGAAGCCGGTCAGCAACAAGCCGGCGGCCACCAGCGCGCCCCAGGCCTGGGGCGCGGCCAGCCCGCCGTGATTGGCGGTGGTCACACCGAACAACAGGGCCGCCGCGCCCGCAGCCAGCAACAGCCCGCCGGGCAGATCCAGCCGTGCAAAACGATGCGGGCTGCGCGCCCGTTCGGCGTTCAGGTCGGGCAGATAACGCCAGGCGGCCACAAACAACAATGCGATCACTGCCAGCGTGCCGTAGAACAACACCCGCCAGCCGGCCGCCGTCACGCCGATACCGGCCACCAGCGGCCCCGCGGCCGCCCCCAGGCCCACCGCCGACGACAACGTGCCGAACACGGCCCCGCGCTGGCCGGCCGGAAAAAGCCGTGCGACCGAACCATAGGCCAACGAGGGAATCGCCGCCGCGCCGGCTGCCTGTATGGCCCGCCCGGCCACCAGCACGCCAAACGTCGGCGCCAGGGCACAACACAGCGAGCCGACGCCGAATATCACGAGGGCCGCCAGAAACGTCGCCCGGAGGCTGTAGCTGTCCGAAACACGCCCATAAAGGGCAACGCCGGTCGCAAAGACGATCGAATACGCCGTGACGATCCAGCCGGAGGCGCTGGCCGAGACATTCAGATGCGCACTCACCGCCGGAATGGCCACGTTGACCATGCTGTTGTTGAGCACGCTGGTGAACGCTGCCAACACCATCACCAGCAGCAGCGGGTTGGTCAACGGCGAGGTCGAGGCGGTGTCAGAAGCGCGAGTCATGCAGGGTGCACCGAAGTAGAGCGGCGCTTACTGTGCCACGTGCTTTGCTTGATTCAGAACCCGAGCCCCAACTGATCGCCCGGGGCCGGTGGTGGGGCGAAGGCGGTGGTATCCAGCTCGAAGCGTTCGTGGTTCAGCGCGTGGCGTGTACAGGCCAGGCGAAAGCGCTTGGCGATGAGATCGGCATACGTGCCGGTGCCGGTCATGCGCGTGCCCCAGGCCGAATCATAGTCGGCGCCGCCGCGCATCTGGTGGATCAGGCTCATGACATGGGCCGCGCGGTCCGGATAGTGAGCATCCAGCCATTCCCGAAACAGGGTTTTCACGCTGTGGGGCAGGCGGAGCAGCACGTAGTTGGCACGCGTGGCGCCGGCCGTGGCCACGGCTTCGATCAAGTGCTCGATCTCGTGATCGGTGATCATCGGGATGATGGGGGCTGCGAGCGCGCCGGTCGGCACCTCGGCATCCGCCAGGGCCGTGATCGTCTTCAGCCGTTGACCCGGGGCCGCCGCGCGGGGTTCCAGCGTGCGCTTGATGGCGGGATCCAGGCTCGTGACCGAGACGAACACGCTGACCAGATTCTGCTTGGCCATGCGCGTAAGGATATCCAGGTCGCGGGTGACGTGGGCGCCCTTGGTGATGATCGAGACCGGCTGGTTGAACGCCTCGGCGGTTTCCAGAATCTGGCGCGTGATGGCCAGCTTGCGGTCATCCGGCTGGTAGGGATCGGTATTGGCCCCCAGCGTGATGGGCGTGCAGCGATAGGCCGAATGGCGCAGTTCATCGGCCAGCAGCGCAGCGGCTTCGGGCTTGTAGTAGAGCTCGGTCTCGAAATCCCGCCCGGCCGAATGATCGAGGTATTCGTGGGTGGGCCGGGCAAAGCAATAGATACAGCCGTGGGCACAGCCCTTGTACGGGTTGATCGAGGCAGCAAAGGGCACGTCCGGCGAGTCGTTGGTCGCGATAACCCGGCGTGTGGGGTCACGGTGCAGGCGTGTCGGCGGGGCCTGCTCGGCGTCTTCTTCGGCCACTGTGTCCAGCGTGTCCCAGCCGTCGTCGAAGTCCTCGACGTGCGCGGCGGCGAAGCGGCTGGCCGCGTTGGTCAGCGCCCCGCGGGATGTGTGATGAACCGGGCGATGCGTCATGTAAAAACTGTATGTAAAAACAGTTTCAAAGACAAGATCCGGTTTGCGGAGTCGTTTTGCGACAGCCTACGACGATCTTGACGAGGCGATTGAGTGGATCGTGTTTTAGTTGTATTTGACAACTATATCCGCGGCGCCTAGATTGACGGGCTCCAAGCAACCGGTGCAGTCATCATTTCACGGCCGGATTCCTGTTCCATGCGACGTGCTCTTGGCGGCTCCTCCTGTCTTGTCGGTATGGCCGCGGCGGGCCTGCTGCTGGGCGCCTGCGCGCTCGGCCCGGATTATCAGGCGCCGCCGGCGCCCGAGGACACCGCCTATGCCGTGAACCCGGAGACTGCCGGCGATACGGGCGCGCCCGCGGCCAGCCACAGCCCGGCCATCGCCGCGCAGGCATTCGATACCGCAGCCCGGGTGCGTGCCGACTGGTATCGTGTGTTCGAGTCCGAGCGCCTGGACGCGCTCATCGAGCAGGCCGTTCAGAACAGCCCGACGCTGGCCGCCGGCCAGGCCCGGATCCGAGCCGCGCGAGAGGTCGTCAAGCAGAACAAGGCCGCCCTGTATCCCCAGATCAGCGTCGGTGCGGGCTATGACCGACGGCGGGTGACGGGCGCCCAGTTCGGTATCAACGATCCGCAGTTCACCAACGTCTTCAATTTCTATGAGGCGCAAGCCACGGCCAGCTATGATCTGGATCTGTTCGGCCGTACTCGGCGCCGGATCGAGGCCACCAGTGCGGCGCTCGACGAACAGCAGTATCAGGTGGCCAACACCTATGTGACGCTGATCAACAACGTGGTGGCCACGGCCTTGGCCGAGGCCGGGCTGAACGCGGCGCTCCAGACCACCCGGGCCTTGATCGACAGCCAAGCAGACGCTCTGGATATCGTGGGCAAGCAGATCGCCTTCGGCGTGGCGATCGATGCCGATGCGACCCAGATCCGTACCCAGCTGGCGCGCACGCGGGCCTCGCTCGAGCCGTTGAAGAAACAGAAGACACTGGCCGTGAACCGTCTGGCCGTGCTGGTGGGCAGCACGCCGGGCCGGTTCGAGGACCCGGGCTTCACGCTCGACGAAATCGCTCTGCCGCGCGATCTGCCTGCCAGCCTGCCGAGCCAGCTGGTCAATCAGCGCCCGGACGTTCTGGCCGCCGCGGCCGCGGTGCACGCTGCCAGCGCCCGGATCGGGGTGGCCACGGCCAATCTGTTGCCCGATCTGCGGATCAGCGGCTCGTATACCCGCCAGGCGCTCACGCCGGCCAATCTGGGGAACCCCATCAACGCGCTCTATACCCTGGGCGCCCAGCTGGCCGCGCCGATATTCACCGGTGGCCGTCTGCGGGCCCGGCGTCGCCAGGCCCGGGATCTGTACGTGGCCGCACTGGCCGATTATCGCGCGACCACACTGGCGGCCTTTGGCGATGTGGCCAACGCCCTGCGCGCGCTGGAAGCCGATGCCCGCGCGCTGATCGCCCAACAGACCGCCGTGGACGCCGCCCGCGATAATCTGGATACCGTGCGGACCCAGATCCGGAACGGCGCGGCCGATTATGTCTCGCTCTATACCGCCCAGGCGCAGTACCAGACGGCTCAGCTGGATTTCACCCGGGCACGGGTGACGCGGTATCGCGATACCGCTGATCTGTTTCGCGCGCTGGGTGGCGGCTGGGCCAACGCCGACGGCCAGGCATTGCCGGCGGCGACAGGCATTCCGGCCGCGGCGCACGAATAATCGCCAGGATGGCCGCGGGCCGGCTGCTGCGACCGATTACGGGACGATCTTCTTCCCGGCCCAGTCGAAAAGCTGGCCGGTGTCTTCCGGCGTCAGCTGAGCCACGACCCCCAGCAGGTGCTTGGCGGCCTGGATCGGCGTCTGGAGCTGTTTTTCCGGCACGCGCTTCTGAAACGGCTCGGACAGATCGGTATCGACCGTGCCGGGATGCAGGCCCACGCAGATCAAGCGCCTGGATTTGCGTGCCAGCTCGATCGCGGCCGTGCGGGTCAGCTGGTTCTGGGCGGCCTTGGAGGCGCGATAGCCATACCAGCCGCCGTAGCCGTTATCCGATATCGAGCCCACCCGCGCGCTGATCGAGGCCAGCACGGCGCGATCGCCGTGGGTCATCAGATCCGAGAAATGCTTGATCATCAGCGCCGGGCCCGTGGCGTTGACAGCAAAGCTGGCCGCGAAATGCTCGGGCTGGATATCGGCCAGGCGTTTTTCCGGCCACTGGCCGCTGGCCTCGTCGTGGAGCAGTCCGGCACAGTTGATCAACAGATCGAGGCGCGGGTGACGCTCGCCGATGTCTTGTCGTGCCTGCTCGATGCTGGCCTCGTCAGTGATGTCGAGGGCAACGATTGCCAGACGATCCTCGCCGGCCCTGGCCTGTAATGCCTTGAGTTCGTCGGCGTTTTCCGGGTGTCGCGTGGTGGCGCTCACCCGGGTGGCGGCATCCTCAAGCAGCTGAGTGACCAGCGCCAGCCCCAGGCCGCGCGCACCGCCTTGTATCAATATATGTTTGCTTGCCATAACGAATCGATCCCGAAAGCAGGACAGCAGGGTGTGACCAGCCTACGACACGGCCCGCTGCGCGGATGTCGCTCGCCGGGGGCGTCAACCCATCAGCCAGCTGAGCAGGGCGACGCCAAGTACGGTGAAGATCAGCCCGGAGATCAGGCGTACCGCCAACAATCGCCGCAGCCCGGCAACGAGCACCAGCAGGCCGATGATGAGTATCACCAGGCTGGCCGTGGAATCGCCAATCCCCAGCGTATCCCGCAGCCCGGTATAGAAGCCGCCAACCGCCTCGGACAGGTGCGTGAGCACCCAGGCCAGGCCGTCGACCACGGTACGGATCAGTTGGCCCAGCTGCTCACCGGCCCAGTGAAAGAGAGACTCGTTTGCCATGACGTCGCTGTTTTGCGAAGAGGGCGTCAGTCTAGCGAATCCGGTGCGCGGGCGATCGGCGCGGCAGGAGCCAGCCGGAGATCGGTCTGTAGCGACGTGCGCTTGGCGAGAAGCTCGTTTGCCGTATCGCTCGACGCACGGGCCTGATTATTCGGCCCGGCACCGGATGACGGCGCGGGCCCGGGCACTTCATCGGCGCGGGTACGAATCGGGGCCTGTTGCTGGCGGGCCTCGGTCGTGCCGTTGCCGGTGATATCGATATCGACCTCGACCATCATGCCGGGCGAGACCTGTGTCCTGGGCCCGTGGTCGATGGCAATACGTACCGGAATCCGCTGGGTGATCTTGGTGAAATTGCCCGATGGATTGGGGTCGGGCAGCAGGGCGAACTGGTTGGTGGCCGCGCCGCCGATGACCTGGATATGGCCGGTATAGGTTGTATCCGGGTGGGCATCGACCGTGATGTGCACCGGCTGGCCGACCGCCAGATCGCCCACCGCGGTTTCCTTGATATTGGCCTCGACCCAGACATCGCGCGGGTCGTGCATCATCAGGATCGGCTGGCCGGCCGAGATATATTCGGCGGCCTCGATGAAGGTCTTGTCGACGACGCCGCGGATCGGGCTTGTCACGGTCAGGTCATCGATCATGTTCTGTTGATGCGCGAGTCTGGCACGAGCGATCTCGAGCTGTGATTTCAGCACGTCGGGGTTGGTGACCTGGCCAGCCGGCAACAGGCCGGTTCTGGCGTTGGCGATGGCCACCCGATCCTGTTTCACCTGGCTCTGGGCCCGCTGGTAATCGGCCTGGGCAGATTGATAATCATAGCGATAGATATCGCGCTGTTTCTCCGTGCCGCCCTTGGCCTCGTACAGATTCTGGGCCCGCACATAGTTGTTGTGGGCTTTTTCCATGCGCGCCCGGGCCGCCGCCATGGCCGATTTGTCTGCAGCCAGCCGTGCCCGGGCCGAATCCACACCACCGCCGATCTGCTGGCGTGCCAGTTCGAGCTGGGTCTGGATATCGTCGATCCGGGCCTTGAGCTCGTTCAGGCGCAGCGTATCGGGGCGGCTGTAGAGCTGGGCGATGGTGTCGTTCTCGGCGAGTCGGTCGCCCTCGATGAGGTCGAAGCCGGTGACCCGGCCGTCCAGGCGCGAGGACACGGTGATCACGTGCGACTCGATCTGGGCATCGTTTTCCGAGACGTGGGTCAGGCGATGATGCAGCCAGAACGCAAGCCATACGATCACGAGTATCGCGACCACGACGATCGCCACGCGCTTGAGCCATCGGCGCATCGGAGACACGGTCTTCGGCTCGGCGGATTCGGGTTGGGTAGCAGTCATAAGAAATAGCGTCAGGTGCCGTGGGGCTGCGCAGCACGTTCTGTGCGCGCCTGTCGCTCACGCGCCAGGCCCCAACGAGACAGCAGGTAGGACGGAATCGCCACGATGGCCAGGCCTACGGCGACGACCAGAAAGCCGTCCTGATAGGCATAGATCGTGGCCCAGGTCGCATCCACGCGAGACAGAAGCACCTGCCCCGCGGCTTGTTGATACACCTCGGAGGTGCCCGTGCGCGCCGCGATCTCGCCATATTGGCGCATCGCCTCCATCGCGATCGGGTTACCCGGCGTGAGCCCTTGATGGGTCAGTTGCGCGCTATGCAGGGCCGTACGGCGATCGAGCAGCGCCACGAGCAGCACCGTGCCGAAGGCACCGCCCAGCTGTAGCGCGAAATTGATCGCCCCCGAGCCATAGCCGATCAGCCGCGGCGGCAGAGCCGCGATCGAGCGCGAGAGTGTGGGCGGCGGCACGGCCGCGATCGCGGTGGCCACCAGCGACATCGAGACCGTCAACGAGAAGAACGAGGTGTTCCAGTCGGCCTGGGCAAAGCGCCAGGTGGCATAGGCGGCGACCAGCAGCGCCGGCACCGAGATCCAGTGCGGGGGCAGCGTGTCGTTGAGCCGGCCGACCAGGGGCACCAGCACGGCCAGCACCAGGGTGGACGGCGTGAACAGAATGCCCGACGTGACCGGGCTGTAGTCCAGGATCGAGTCCATGAACTGGGGCAACAGATACATCACCCCGTAGAACGCGCCGCCGAACATAAACAATACGATCGAGCCGGCCAGAAACTCGCCGGTCTTGAAGATATCCAGATCCAGAATGGGGCGTTCCTGGCGCGGCTCCCACCAGATGAAGAACACCGTGCCGATCAGCGCGATGGCCTCGAGCCAGAGCACGCTGGCACTGCCCCAGGTCCAGCGCTGGCCGTTGGCCAGGGCGGCCAGCAGCGCGAATATGGCCACGAACAGCACGCCAGCGCCGATCCAGTCGAGCTTGGGCCTGGGCCCGGTTGCCTCGCGGTCGGGCAGAAAGACCAGGCCCATGAGAATGGCCACCACGCAGATCGGCAGCACGATGAAAAACACATAGCGCCAGTTGAAGTCGTGCACCAGAAAACCGCCGATCACGCTGGCCAGCGTCAACGGCAGGCCCAGGCTCATGGCATAGATCGCCGTGGCCAGCCCGCGCTTGTGCGGGGGATAGACCATGAACAGGGCCTCGAGCGCGACCGGGCGGATCACGCCGGTCATCGCCCCCTGAATCACGCGGGCAGCGATCACCATGCCCATGCTCTCGGACCAGCCGCCCAGCAGGGAGGCCGCGATGAACACCAGGAGCAAGCCCACATACGTCTTGCGCTGGCCGAAGGCGCTCATCAGCCACGGCGAGACCAACAGGGTGACCGTGGTGGCGGCCAGAAATCCGGTCGACAGCCACTGTACCTGCGACGCGCTCATGCCGAAGGCCCCTTTGATGTAAGGGGTCGCGACGTTGACGATCGTGATCGACATGCCGAGTGCCACCAGGCCCAGCAACACCGTGATCGTGACGTAGAGACGGTATCTCGGGCCGTAGCGCTCGAACATGGCCTCTACCTGGGTCATGAGGCTCCGGGCGGGATACGGTCGGACGGCTATTAATATGTATTATGCACTAAAAACAGCACACGCACGTGTCACTCGTCCGGAGACAGGCGGCCGGGCGATGTCCAGCCGCTGCGGCACTCACCGCGGCGGCAGGCCCCGCGCAGGCATGACACGGCGTAGAACGAAGCTGGTATGCACGCCGGATACACCGGGAATACGCGTGATGTGCTGAAGCAGAATACGCTGGTAGTCGTCCATGTCGGCGACCCAGATCCGCAGCTGATAGTCGGCCTCCTGGCCGGTGATGAGCAGGCACTCCACCACCTCGGGCAACTCCGCCACGCGGGTCTCGAAGGCCTCGAAGCGCTCGGGGGTGTGCTGGTCCATCGAGATATGCAGCACCACGTTGAGCCCATAGCCCAGCCGGCGCGGATCCACCTCGGCGCGATAGCCGGTGATGAAGCCGGCCGCCTCCAGCGCGCGCACGCGACGCAGGCAGGGTGAGGGCGAGAGATTGACCCGCTCGGCCAGCGCCTGATTGCTGATACGGCCCTCCGCCTGGAGGGTCTGCAGGATCTGGCGGTCGAAGCGATCGAGATTATCGTCGCTGCGTGATTCGGCCATAGCTTGATATTTAATTGCGCGATTGGCCGATATTAGCGCAATAAAAATCCGATAAGAACACCAGAAGTCACAATATCGCAACGTTCTGTCGAGCGTGCCGGCGTATCATGGCCGTATCCGGTCGCGCACGACCGAGACCGATTGCATCACGGAGCACGACATGTCCCGATTCGACCATCGCAAGTATTCGCCGGCGCCCAAGGTCACGGGGTTCACCCGCACCTGGCCCGATCAGGAGATCACCCGCGCGCCCATCTGGGTCAGCGAGGACCTGCGCGATGGCAACCAGGCCCTGCTCGAGCCCATGACGGTCGAGCAGAAGCAGAAGCTGTTCAAGCTGCTGGTGGATATCGGCGTGAAGGAGATCATGGTCGGCTTCCCTTCGGCCAGCCAGCCGGATTACGACTTCGTGCGCTGGCTGATCGATGAGAACCAGATCCCGGACGACGTGACCATCGCAGCACTCACCCAGTGTCGCGATCACCTGATCGACAAGACCTTTGCCTCGCTGGAAGGTGTCGACAAGGCCATCATCCATCTCTACAACTCCACCTCCACGGTACAGCGCGAGCGTGTATTCGAGATGAGCCAGGACGGCATCATCGATATCGCCGTGGGCGGCGCCAGGCGGGTCAAGGAAAACGCCCAAGCCCGCCCGGGCGTGGATTGGCGTCTGGAATACTCGCCGGAGAGCTTCTCCACCACCGAGATGGATTTCGCGGTACGGATCTGCGAAGCCGTGATGGATGTATGGGAGCCCACGCCGGCCGATCGCATCATCTTCAACCTGCCCAATACCGTCGAGCAGGTCGGCCCGCATTATCACGCCGACCAGATCGAGTATTTCTGTCAGAACGTGAAGAACCGTGATTCGGTGATCGTGTCGGTGCATACGCATAACGACCGCGGCGGGGCGGTGGCCGCGGCCGAGCTGGCCATGCTGGCCGGTGCCGAGCGCGTCGAAGGCACGCTGCTGGGCAACGGCGAGCGCACCGGCAATATGGATCTGGTCGTGCTGGCCATGAATCTGTATTCGATGGGCGTGGATCCCGAACTGGATCTGTCCGATCCCGACGAGATCGTGCGGGTGGTCCACGAATGCACCGGCATTGCCCTGCATCCGCGCCATCCGTGGGTGGGCGAGCTGGTCTACACGGCCTTTTCCGGCAGCCACCAGGACGCCATCCGCAAGTCGCTGCGCAAGCAGAAGGACGACGAGCCGTGGCAGGTGGCCTATCTGGCCATCGACCCGCGTGATATCGGTCGCGATTATCAGGCCGTCATCCGGGTGAACAGCCAGTCCGGCAAGGGCGGCATGGCCTTCCTGCTGGAGCGTGATTACGGCATCAACCTGCCGCGATGGATGATGCTGGCGCTGGCCCCGCACGTACAGGCAGCCAGTGAGAAGATCACCGGTGAGCTGGGCTCGCCCGAGATCCGGGAGCTGTTGTTCACCCATTTCGATCGCCAGACGCCGATCTCGTTGATCGACTACAGCGTGCGCCGGGCCGGGGAAGGCCAGAAGATATCGGTGACCGTGGCCGAGGGGGATCAGCAGTTCACACTGGAAGGCCAGGGCAACGGTCCGCTGTCGGCCTTTGTCGCATCCTGGAACGCCCGCACCGGCGACGATCTGATGATCGCTGACTATGCCGAGCAGGCCGTCTCGGCCGGCTCGGATGCCGATGCCATCGCCTTTGTGCAGATCAAATCCGGCACCGTGCGTATCCCGGCCGTCGCCGAGGATGCCGATACGCTGTCGGCCTCGATCAAGGCCATCATCAGTGCGATCAATCTCTCGCGTGAAACCGACGATACCGGCCAGCGCGGCGGCCTGACGGCCCTGGCGAGCTGATCGCCGATACGGATAGAAGACGGTTCGCCGGTGACATCGATCCGGCCGAGCGTTGGATCGGCCGTCGCGGGTGGCGGCCGCTCCGGCAGGGATCGGGCCCGATGAGGGGAGCTTGCCCAGTCGGTGTCATCTGCGGATAGCCGTGCGTCTTCGTCGCTGGCATGCCGGCGATCATGGCCCGGCCAGCGTGCCCATGAGCTCGCCGATACGCTGGGTGGCTTTCAGGCCGCTGCCGGTAAGCACGACAACGCTCGTTTGGTCGGCGGTAATGACGCCGGCGTCCAGCAGCCGGGCCAACGCGGCATCGGCCGTGGCACAGGTCGGCTCGACATAGAAGCCCGTGCGGGCCAGAGCCTCGTGCGAGGCTTCGATCTCGGCTTCGGAGACAGCCACGGTCTGGCCGTGCGAGCCACGGATGGCCGCCAGCACCTCGCGCCACCGAACCGGGCGCTCGATCGACGTGCCTTCGGCCAGAGTGGGCCGTGCATCAATCGCCGCCAGCGTATCCGCACCGCTTAAAAATGTGGCGTGCAGCGGCGCGCAGTGTGCCGGCTGTGCGGCGAACAGCCGCGGCAGGCGCTGTATCTCGCCGGCGCGCAGCAGCTCGGAGAAGCCGATATCGCAGCCCAGGATATTGCTGCCGCCCCCGGTGGGGATGATGATGTTGTCCGGCGCGCGAAACCCCAGGTCCTCCCAGATTTCATAGGCCAGCGTTTTGGTGCCATGGAGGAAAAACGCCTGCCAGGCATGGCTGGCATAGAAGATATCGCGGGCCTGGCGCTCGGCGGCCGCGGCTGTGTCGGCGCGGCTGCCGGGCACCCGCTCGCACTCGGCCCCATAAGCACGCATCTGTACGGTCTTGCCGGCCTGGGTATCGGCCGGCACAAGTATCCTGGCGGCCATACCGCCGGCCGCGGCATAAGCCGCCACCGCGGCCCCGCCGTTGCCGGAGCTGTCCTCGAGCACGTGACGAATGCCCTGCTGGCGCAGCATCGACAACATCACCGAGGCGCCGCGATCCTTGAAGCTGCCCGTCGGGGATTGCCATTCCAGCTTGAAGTGCGGGCGTATTCCGCGCCAGTCACGCGCGATCAGGGGCGTCATGCCTTCGCCCAGCGTGATCGGCTCGGTCACTGCAAATGGCAACGCAGCCCGGTAGCGCCACAGCGATCGACAGCTCGTATCGATCGCTTCACGCGTGATACCGGCCAGCGGCGTCACCATCAGCGGGCCGCCGGGATCCGAGCACCAGCGCGGCGTCGTTATCGGATAGGTTCGATGGGTGGCCGGATCGATATAGGCCGGCTCGGGGCTAGAGGACAAGAGGACACCTGTTGAGGTCATCGCGCGAGAGTACCCAAACCGCGGCTCTGGGTCCCGTGCCGCCGAGGGTCGGCTCAAAGATACTTCACCCAGGCCTGATCACTGCGCTGTTTGAAGCGTCCGAACCATCGACAGATCGGCGCCGTGACAAGTGCCACGGCGCCAGCGATCAGCCATAGCCAGCCCCAGTGATCGACACTCACCAGCGCGCCGTGGGCAGGTTCGAAGAACAGGCCGGCCAGGCGGTTGGCGCCGTGCAGCAGATACAGATGCAACAGATAGAAGAACAGCGGGGCGCTGCCGAAGATCGTCAAGACGCCGAGCGCGCGCCTCGGGAGATGCTTCAACCCCGCCAGCAGCGCGGTGCCGATGCCCAGATAACACAGGATGAAATCGGCCGACGGCGGATATTTCGTCAGGTTGAAGAACGACAACACGGCCATCACGCCGTGTGCGTCGGGCCAGCGGGGCACCGGCTCGCCGTAGCCGTTGAGTGTGCGCAGCACGACAAAGCCCGCGAACAGGATGCCTGCGGCCCACCACAGAGAGCGCTGTCGGTGGTCTGGCCGCCCTTGTCTGGAAAACCAGGGCCCGGCACACCAGCCCAGCGCAATCACCCCGATCCAGGGCAGCAGCGGGTAGGAGGTTCGTGCGCTGGGCTGCCAGGGCAGAAAATCGAGTGGGATACGCCCGCGCTCATGGAGGATGGCCCAGGCGGTGGCGCCGATCTGATCCGTCGGGATATGAATGACGTCGAGCAGGTTGTGGCCCAGCACCAGCAGCGCGCCGATGAGCAGGATCAGCCGTCGCGATAGCCCGATCAGCCCGGCCAGGGCGATCATGGACAGCCCGATCACCCAGATCACCTGCAGAAAATAAGTCTCGGGCGTGAGATCGAACGTCCAGGCAAAGTTCACCAGCGTGACTTCCAGCACCACAAGGAACAGCCCGCGCTTGAACAGAAAACCGCGCGCCGCCCCGGTTCCGTGTTTCTGGCCATAGAGCCAGGCCGCCAGCCCGGTCAGGGCGATGAACACCGGTGCACAGACATGGGCACACAGGCGGGTCGCGAACAGCCCCGGTGTGGTGTCGGCGCTCATCGGGTCACTGACCTGGGCATGCAGATAGAAGTATTCTCGGGTGTGATCGACCAGCATCAACAGCATGACCAGCCCGCGCAGGGCATCGATGCTGGCAATACGAGAGCCCGGCGGGGCAACGGACACGGATGACATCGGAACAGGCGTTGAAAACAAACGATATATCATACGATATCGTGTACCGACGAAGACACTGCGAAAGCATGACGGGCTCTGTCATGCTCAAGCATCGATGATTGCACAACGAGACGACAGCATGGCAACGATGGGCTCCCTGCCTGCACGGCTTGTCCAGACGGCCGCGGATTGGCTGTCGCAGGATGTCACGCCGCGGGGCGTGCCCCGAACCGATTTCGAACGCCTGTGCGAGCAGATCCAGCCGGTGGATGTGATCCTCGTCGAAGGGCGTAGCCGTGTGGCGGGCATCATTCAAAGCGTGACGCTGAGTGCCTGGACCCACGCCGCGCTGTATATCGGACGGGCCGGAGACATCACGCACCCCGAGGCGCTGGGCGTGATCGAAGCCGCAGGCTGGGCTGCCGATACGCCGCTGATACTCGAGGCACAGCTCGGTGAGGGCGTGCATCTGTCGCCACTGGATCGCTATCGCCGGGAGCATCTGCGCCTGTGCCGCCCGCATGACATCGCCGCCAGCGATCGCGATCGCGTGCTGGGCTATGCCCTGGACCGAATCGGCATGGCCTACGACACGCGCCAGATCCTCGATCTGCTGCGGTTCTTCTTCCCTTATGGTCTGTTGCCGCGCCACTGGCGCTCGAGCCTGTTCGAAGCCGGCCACGGCGAGCCCACACGAGCGATCTGCTCGACGCTGCTGGCCAACGCCTTTGCCAGCGTGCGTTATCCGATCCTGCCGGTCATGCATCGCGGCGCCGATGGCCAGGCGATGTTCTATCGCAGCAACGCTCGGTTGATTACCCCGCGTGATTTCGATCATTCGCCGTATTTCGATGTCATCAAATATCCGTTCTTTGGCGACGATATCGCGCGTTATCGCGATATGAGCTGGGGCGACACGCGGCCCAAGGCGGCAGAGCGGGGCAGGCGATAGCGCAGCGAGTCTGCGTATACTCGAAAAAACATACGGGATCACAGGACGTCATGGTGCATCGCAAGAACGCCCAGGCCTTAAACCACGGCACCGAGATCACGGCCAATGGCCGTGGCCGCAAGGCGCGTACGCCTGCGCATATCCCGTTGATCGGCTGGAAGGACGTCCTGTTGCGGGTCTTTCATGCGTTTTCCGACAACAACCTGTCGATTATTGCGGCGGGCGTGTCGTTTTACGGGCTGCTGGCGATCTTTCCCGGGGTGGCTGCCTTCGTCTCGATCTATGGCCTGTTTCAGGACCCGGCCGAGGTGGTGCGTGAGATACAGGGCCTGTCCGGTCTGGTCCCGCCGGAGGTGATCAGCACGATCACCGATCAGATGACTCAGATCGCCGGACGGCCGACCGGCTCGCTCGGGCTGGCCGCGGTCATCACGCTGGCGCTGGCGCTCTGGTCCGCCCGCAAGGGCACCACGGCGTTGATGGTGGCGCTGAACGTGGTTTATGCGGAGAAAGAGTCGCGTAATTTCGTGGTGACCACGCTGGTCTCTCTGGCGCTGACGCTGGCCATCATCACCGGTCTGATCGGCGTGGCCCTGCTGGCCGCCGGTGTGCCATTGGTCACGGCCGCCCTGGGGCTGCCGCCCTGGGCAGTGGGCGTGGCGCGTGGCGTGGGGCTGGGCGCCGGGGCGCTGTTGCTCATGCTGGGCATCGCCGGCATGTATCGCTATGGCCCCAGTCGCACCCGGCCCAAATGGTCCTGGGTGATCGTGGGCGCGGCTATCGTGACCGTGTTCTGGGTCATCGGCTCGCTGGGCTTTTCGCTGTATGTGGCGTTCTCGGGCAGCTACTCGGCCAGCTACGGCTCACTGGGCGCGGTCGTCGTGGTGCTCACCTGGCTGTATATCACGGTGCTGATCATGCTGGTCGGCGGCGAGATCAATGCCCAGATGGAGTTCCAGACCAGCGAGGACACCACCGTATCCGGCAACAAGCCGATCGGGGAGCGCGGGGCGTTCGTGGCCGATAACGTGGCCAAGCGCGCCGAGGACATCGACTTCGAGGCCGAGCCGCCGGATCCACAGTGAGGGCTCGCGAATCCGGCCGGCGCGGGGCTCATCCTCGGGCGCTGAGGGTTGTCGGGTCGTCCAGCAGCTCGTCGAGGATGGGATCGGAGAAGTCGCCGATCACCAGCGAGGCGCCGGCTTCACGCAGTGCGTGCGGGTGATGCGTGGTGACCAGCGCGATGGCGGTCAGCCCGGCGGCGCAGGCGGCCTGTACGCCGCGCGGCGAATCCTCGAAGGCGATCGCATCGTGGCCCTCGATGCCCGCGCGGGACAGCGCCAGCGTATAAGGCTCGGCGTCGGGTTTGATGTTGGAGACGTCGTCCTTGAACACACGGGGCTCGAAGGCCGTGTCCAGGCCCAGTGGAATCAACGACTCGAGCGCATCCGCTTTCGGTGCGTTGGTGACCAGTGCCAGCTTGAAGCCCTTCTCGCGCGCGGCATCCAGAAACGGCGTTACGCCCGGCAACGGCGCGGCCCGGCGGGTACGATCGCGATAGCGCGCGGCTTGATGGGCGTGCAGATTCTGACGCGTGCTCTCGTCCATATCCGGCAGGAGCTCGGCCAGTACGTCGGGGGTGTCTCGACCGTGGAGCCGCTCGTGATAGAAATCGTAGTCCACATCGATGCCGTGCGGGCGCAGGATTTCGAACCAGGTCGCGCGCGACAGATCGTGGGTATCACTCAGCGTGCCGTCGAGATCAAAGAAGAGATAATGCGCCATGAAAGATTGTACCGTGGAATGATTGCAAACAACCCTTTCACGATACGTGATGGCGTGCCAGGCCACCAAAGTGGCTGGTCCCTACAACAGTGCGTGCAACAGGTAATAGAACACGATCGAGAACAGCGCTGCGCCCGGTAGGGTCAATATCCAGCCGGCGAACACGCCGCCCAGCACCGATAGATCCAGGGCCCGCATGCCGCGTGCCATGCCCACGCCCAGTACGCCGCCCACCAGTGTCTGCGTGGTGGATACCGGAATACCGAACCACGTTGCCAGTACCACGGTAGTGGCCGCCGACAGCTCGGCCGAGAAGCCACGCGTGGGGGTCAGCTCGGTGATACGTCCGCCGATGGTCTTGATCACGCGATGGCCGTAGGTGGCCAGGCCGAACACGATACCGGCCCCGCCCAGTACCAGCACCCAGCCGGCCACCTCGGACTCGCCGCTGATCTCGCCGGGGTGAGACAGCGTATTGATGATGGCTGCGAGCGGGCCCACCGCGTTGGCGACATCATTGGAACCATGGGCAAAGGCCATGGTGGCCGCGGTGAAGATCTGGGCATAGCCGAACACGCGTTCGACGTTGCGAAAGCGATCCGAGGCCCGAGCCTCGGGCGTCAGATCGACCCGCCTGAGAATCAGGGCCGCGCCGGCGGCCACGGCCAGGCCGAGGCCGATCGATATCGCGATGCTGGTGCCGAGCGACAGGTTCAGGCCGATATGCGACAGGCCCTTGATCAGCGTGACCAGACAGATCACGAGAGCGGCGAGAAATACATAGCCCGGAATATAGCGCCGGGCACCGGCCGCCGGGTCGGGGTTGTCCAGCACCAGCCGCCGGATCGATTCGAACAACAAGAACGCCAGCGCGCCCGCGATGATGGGTGAGGCAAGCCAGCTCATCACGATCGAGAGGATCTCGCCCCAGTTGATGGGCCCGGCACCAAAGGCCACCAGGGCAAAGCCCAGAATGCCGCCGATGATCGATTGCCCGGTCGATACCGGCATGCCGAAGGTCGACATCACCATCAGGAACGTACCGGCCCCCACTAACGCCGAAAGCATGCCTATAACCAGCAGATCCGGCTGTGCCGCCACCACCTCGGGCTTGATCAGCCCGCCGCTGATGGTCTGGGTGACCTCGCCCCCGGCCAGCCAGGCCCCCAGAAATTCGAAGATGCCGGCGATGATCACTGCCTGCCAGATGGTCACCGCCCCGGAGCCCACCGAGGTGCCCATGGCGTTGGCCACATCGTTGGCGCCGATGCCCCAGGCCATGAAGAACCCGAAGACACAGGCCAGAATGAGCAACAGCTCGGTGTGTTGAGCAATCAGGGACATGCAGGAATCCTTGTCGGGATTGCAGCGAGCGTGATCCCGGCGCCGTCGGCATGCAAGCCTCGAAAGAGGCGTGCCAGCCAACGAGGCGTGGCGGCAAGCGCCGGCTTCGTCAGACGGGCCGATCGGCCGGGAACAGCCGTTGGGGCGGGGCAGGCAGGCATCAGTGTGTCACCAGAATCTGTAGGCGTGTGCCCACGCGGTCAGCACGGTCGGCTAGGGTACCGATCCAATCAATCACGCGATAGATGAACATCACATCCAGAGGCGCGTAATCGTTTTCGATGGCCAGCAGCGTCCGGCGAATATGGATCGCTTGTCGATCGGCCTGTTTCTCGAGCTGCGACAGACGCTCGGCCGAGGCCGAGATCACATCCTCGCCGTCGCGTGTGAAGCCCGTGCCCAGCAGGGCATCGAACTCGGCCAGCAGATGCCGCGACTCGGCCACGGCCGCGATGGCCGTATCGCTGTACTCGCGGATCGCGGTCTCGATATCGGCCGGAAACTGCATCCGACGGCCCAGCATCAATCCGCTGATATCCTTGACCTTGTTGACGATCTTGTCCTGGGCCTCGATCAGCTCGAGCAGATCGGCACGAGAGACCGGCAGGAACAGCCGGCGAGGCAGATGCAGACGAATCTCGTCTTTCAGATCGTCGGCGCGATGCTCGGCGGCCACGATCGTCTCGTGCAGGCGCGCCGCGCGCTTCCAGTCGCCGGCCTGGGCGGCGCCCAGAAAATCCGCCAGCAGCCCCGCGCCGTCGTTCACGGCCTCGATATGGTGCGACAGGGCCGCAAACGGCGATTTCGCGAACACGCGCGACAGTGCAGAACCGGTTGAGGGCATCATGAGCCGACCAGTACGAATTTGGCTCGAGGATAGATCGGGGCCATGTCACGGGCGTGACAGGCAGGCTCGACGCCCTAGCGCGCCATCATGATCTGTAGACGCGCACCCACACGTTCGGCGCGATCGGAGACGGTGCCGATCCAGTCGATGACCTGGTAGAGAAACATCACTTCCAGCGGCGGCAGTTCGGATTCCTGGGCCAGCAGACTGCGCCGGATGGCGATCTGTTCTTCGTCGGCGCGTTTTTCCAGCTTGCCGAGCTCGACGACCATGTCCTCGATCATTTCGGAGACGTTGCGCCCGAAGCCGGATTCAAGCACGTCGTCCAGTTCCTCGAGCACCTTGCGTGCCTGATGCACGGTATCGATCGTGACCTGGATGTACTTGTTGATCGGCGCCAGCAGGCTCGGCGGGAACTGCATGCGTCGGCCGGTCATGAGTCCCGCGATATCCTTGATCTTGTTGATGATCTTGTCCTGCGCCTCGACCAGCTCCAGCAGATCGGAGCGGGAGATCGGCAGGAACAGCGTATTGGGCAGGTTGAGCCGAATACGGTCCTTGAGATCGTCGGCCTCGTGCTCGCACTCGGAGATTTCGGTATACAGCGCGCCCGCACGGTCCCAGTCGCCCTCGGTGCTGGCGTTGAAGAAACTGGTCAACAGATCCGCGCCGCGATCAACCTGGCGGATATGCTCGGACAGGGCCTCGAAGGGCGAGCCGCCCCCGAACAGGCGAGACAGCGGGCTGGCTTTACTGATGTCCATGACGTGATCTCATCGTCGGCACGAATGAAAAGCGCATCGAGACAATCCCGATGCATTCATTGTGGCAGATGACGCCAGCGGCTGTTGCCGTTTCGTACGAGCCGTGCCATGCCCTCTGTCAAATGGCCCGTGGGCACCAATGCGGCGCTCGTGCGACACGCCGCGGCGTGATCAGTCGTCCAGATGGGCCGCCCGCCGCGAGCCCTCGGCCAGCGCGGACAGATCCAGATCGCCCTCGCCGGCGGCCATGCCTTCGGCCAGGCGCTCGCGTACCGCGGCCCCGACCGGCAGGGCCACATGATTGGCATGGCCGGCGGCCAGGGCCAGATCCACGTCCTTGGCGCCGAGCGCCAGTTTGAAGCCTTCGGGATTGTCGTAGTCACGCCGGGTCATCGCCGGGGCATAGCCTTGATAAGCCGGTGCCGCGAAGACCGAAGACGTGACGATCTCCAGAAAATCACCGGGTTCGACGTCGTAGCTGGCGGTGAGTGCTGCGGCCTCGCCCATCGTTTCGACCGCGGCCATCAGCATGTAATTGGTGGCCAGCTTGATTACATTGGCGCGATACGCCTCGTCGCCGACCGGCCAGACCTGGGCGCCCATCACATCAAAGGCCGGCCGTGCCGTTTCGATCGCATCCTGTGCGCCCGCGGCCACGATTTGTAGTTTGCCGGCCCGGGCGATATCCGGCCGACCCAGCACCGGCGCCGCGATATAGGTCTTGCCGGCGGCGGCGTGCCGCTCGGCCATGGCCTTGGCGCACTCGATGGATACCGTGGCCATGTTTACATGCACCGTGGTCTCGCCCAGCGCGCCGATCAGGTCGTGTGTGTCGATCAGCGCCGACAGGGCCGCGTCGTCGGCCAGCATCGTGATCAATACATCACAGCCGGCACAGTCGGCGGGCGAGCCGGCCTGCCTCGCCCCGGCCTCGACCAGTGGCTGGCACTTGTCAGCCGTCCGGTTCCAGACGGTCACATCCAGCCCGGCCGCCACCAGGTTGTGAGCCATGGGCGTGCCGATCGCGCCCAGGCCGATGAATCCTATTTTCATAACGTCGCCTTTTGGACAAGACTATCCGCAGATTTCACAGATCGGGCGTGGCGCTGCGCCTGAACCACGATGCCCGAGGGATCGAGACGATCGCCGCCCGCAAGACAGAAGACAAATCGCCGATTGACGCCGATTGAACGCCGATGAAGACAAGGACGATGAAACAAGCCGGTATGGCTGTATTCATCGCCGACAAGCCTTCGATCGCCCGAGGGGCTATGGAAATACCGCTGTCCGGCGGCCCCACCCAGCCCACATCCGCGTCTATCGGCGTTCATCCGCGGCTAAAAGAGAACCGTTCTCTCGCCCAAGCCTAAGCCGTAGGCTCCCAGACATGCGCCAGGAAGCGATAGCCGTCGCCGTCGGCGACGACATGGCCCACACCGGGAAAGTCCAGATGATGGCCGGCGATCATCTCGCGCGACTGGGCGACGTCGGCCATGATCGTGTGGCGGGTCTCGCGGGCCTGGTCCGGATCGACGTCGAAGCCGATGCCGGCATCCGGGTTGGGGAACTGGATCTGCGGCATATGGACGACATCGGTCCAGATCAGGATCTGTGCGTTGCCCGACTGGATGCGATAGCCCGAATGATCCGGCGTATGGCCGGGTAGCGGCACACGGGTGATACCGGGCAGGACATCATTGCCTTCCAGGCGCTGAACCTGCGGGCCAATGGCCTTGAGCACGCGATCGGCGGCCTGGAAATGCTCGGCGAGCTGTTCGTTGGGGGCCTCGCCGGACCAGAAATCCAGCTCGCCGGCCGGAATCAGGACCGTGGCGTTGGGCAGGGTGGGCTGGTCGTTGTCATCGATCAGCCCGCCGACGTGATCCGGGTGGATATGGGTGATCAGCACCGTATCGATATCCTGAGGGGCCACGCCGGCATCGGCCAGGCTGGCGGCCAGCCGGCCTCCGGCATCGCCGCCGAGCGGCCCGAAACCGGCATCGATCAGAATCTTCTGGCGCCCCGTATCCAGCAGATACGCGCTCAGCGAGATCCGCGCCGGCGTCGGGCGACGACTTGCGTCCTGTAGCCGCTGGGCCTCGGCTTCATCGATGTTGAGCAGCACGCCCAGGCCGGCCTCGAACTGGCCGTCCATCAGGGTCGTGAGCGTGAAATCGCCGATCGCCAGGCGATGGGCATTGGCAGGTTGGGGCTGGGTCATGTCGTTGAAACGATTGTGAGCAATACACGCAACCTACAATAATCGTCGCCGGCCTTGCATGTACAAGACCGGGCTCGGAAAGCCGGTCGAGGCGTCACGGGCGGCGCAGATCATTGACGCTGTCAATGAAATCGACGATCATTCGCTGGATAAATGCCTGGTGCATGCAGCTGATGAACGATACCCGACTGATCTTCGGCGAGAGCCTGCATCGTTTGATGCACGCCTATCAGCGCGCCATGCGCGAGGGGTTTCGTGCCCACGACATCGATCTGACCGTGGCGCAGGTGCGGGTGCTCAAATGCGTGGCCGCCGCCGATGCACCCACGGTGCAGGGCGTGGCCGCCCGCATGGATAGTGATCGCGGCCAGGTCACCCGTGCCGTGGCCCAGCTGCGCGAACGAGCTCTGGTCACTCAGCGCGACAACACGGCCGATCGGCGGATGCCGCTGCTGGCGATCACCTCGTCCGGCCAGGCGCGGCTTGCGCGTGTGATCGATATCCAGGCCGCGGCGGGCCGGCGTATGGCCGGCGGCCTGACGGATGCCGACGTGGCACGCTTTGTGGCGATTGCCGATCAGATGACGGATGCCCTGCATTCCGACGACGGGGCTGTCGTCGATGGTTGAGGCCAGCGAGTCGCGCATGGCGGGTTATCTGCTGGCGGGTCTGGCCGGTGTGCTGCTGGCCTGTATCGCGGCTGATATCAATGCCCAGGCCACCACCCTGGCGATGGCCGATATCCGCGGTCATCTGGGCGTGGGCATCGATCGCGGCAGCTGGTTCGAAACACTGTTCTCCGTGGGCGAGGTCATGGGGATGCTGGTTGCGCCCTGGCTGGCCATTGCATTTTCCATGCGCCGGTTCGCCGCCTTCGCCACGGCCATGCTGGCGGTATTGTCGCTTGCCTGTGCCGCCGTGGATTCACCGACGTTGTTCTATGGTCTGCGCTATCTGCAAGGGCTGTCGACCGGGTTTCTGATTCCGCTTCTGATGACGGTCGCGCTCCGGTTTCTCACCCCCTCGATCAAGCTGTTCGGCCTGGCGGCCTATGCCTTGACGGCCACGTTCGCGCCCAACTTCGGCGCGCCGGTCGTAGCCTGGGCGCACCAGGTGGCCGGTTACGACGCGATCTATCTATCGGTGGTGCCGGTCGCGGCGCTGGCCTTCGGGCTGATCGTCTATGGCATACCGCAGGATCCGTTGCACCTGGAACGCTTCAAGCAGCTCGACTGGATCGGGCTGATCCTCGGCTGGACCGCCGGCATCTGTATCGTGGCGCTGTTTTCCCAGGGCGAGCGCCTGGACTGGCTGCATTCCCCGCTGATCGATGTGCTGGCCATCGTGGGGGGCGTCTCGCTCGTGCTCTTTGTCTGGCACGAGTGTCATCACCCGGTGCCGTTCATCTGGCCCCAGCTGTTGCTGCGCCCGAACTTTGCCTTCGGCACGATCATGCTGTTCGGCTTCATCGTGCTGGGTTTTGCGTTTTCCAGCCTGCCGTCGCGGTTTCTATCCGAGGTGCACGGCTATCGCCCGGCCCAGATCCTGCCGGTGGCCATGATCGTGGCCTTGCCGCCGCTGTTCCTGCTGCCGGCGGTGTCGTGGCTTTTGAACTTCAAGCGCGTGGATGCGCGCTGGTGTCTGGTGGTCGGGCTCGGGCTCGTGGCCACCACGTGCCTGTTGTATACCCAGGTTTCGCCGGACTGGATCCGCCACAACTTCTATCTCGGTCAGACGATCGCGGTGGTGGGCCAGGCGCTGGTGGTGGTCTCGCTGTTGATGCTGGCCACCGGCGTAGTGGCCCCGCACGAAGGCCCGTACGCCGCGGCCACGATCAACGTTACCCGCGCGCTGGCCGCGCCGATCGGCACCGGCGTGCTCGACTGGTTCCTGCGCACCCGCGCGGACACGCACTCGCACGCGCTGCTGGATCGGATCGGTGCGCATCGCTATGAGCTGGCCCAGTCCACCGCGCTGACCGGCCACGACCCGGCCCCGCTGCGCGCCGACGGGGCGAGTGCCAGTGCCATGTCGCAGTTCGCCAGCCATATCCAGAGCCAGGCCCAGACGCTGGCCCTGGCCGATGGCTGGCAGCTCATGCTGGGGCTGGCCGTCGTACTGCTGATGACCTGTGTGATCACCGAGCGCGTGTATCCGCCCCGACTCAACATTCCGCCCGGCACTTGATTATGGCTGACGACTCCGAAACCCCTCAGAAATCCCGCTCGCTCGGCTGGTACGTGCTGATCGGCGTGATCGCGCTGATCCTCATCGCGGGGGTTGCCGCAGCTTTGTGGCAGACCTTTGTGCCCGATGCCGATATCTGGACCAACGATGCCCAGATCGAGGCCCACTACGTGACGGTTGCGCCCCGCGTATCGGGCCAGATCACCCAGGTGCTGGTCGCCGACAACGAGATCGTCGAGAAGGGCCAGCCGCTTGTGCGGCTGGATGCCCGGCCTTACGAAACCGCGGTGGCCCATGCCAAGGCGCAGGTGGACACGGCCCGGGCACGCGTGGATGAATTGAGTGCCGAAATCGAACGCCAGCCGGCGCTGATCGATCAGGCCCGGGCCGTGGTCGAGCGCGACAGGGCCTCGGCCGATTTCGCGGCCCGCAACGCGCAGCGTTATCGCGAGCTGGCCCGTGCCAACGGCATTTCCGAGGAACAACGCCAGCGCCAGGAATCCGATTCGCGCTCGGCGGACGGCCAGCTGGCTGCTGATCAGGCGGATCTGGAGGCCACGAAAAGCCAGCTCAAGGTCTTGAAAGCCCAGAAACAACAGGCCGAGGCACAGCTGGCCGTGGCCCGGTCACAACTGGCCGATGCACGTCTGAACCTGTCCTATACCGAGGTCGTGGCCCCCAAGGCCGGGGTGGTGGGTGAGCGTGCGGCCCGTCCCGGCGCCTGGGTGGACCCGGGAACCGCCCTCATGGCCATCGTGCCGCTGCAGAATATCTACGTGCAGGCCAATTATCGCGAGACCGAGCTGACCCATGTGCGCCCCGGTCAGCGGGTCTCGATCCATGTGGATGCGTTTCCCGACGCGCCGTTGACCGGGCATGTGGACAGCCTGGCGCCAGCCACGGGGGTGACGTTTTCACCCATCGCCCCCGACAATGCCACCGGCAATTTCACCAAGGTGGTGCAGCGTCTGCCGATCAAGATCACCATCGATCCGGGCCAGGGCGCCGTCGACCGCCTCAAACAGGGCCTGTCGGTAGAGACCACGATCCATACCGATCTGGCCGATGTGGACTCGAACCTCGGCGTGCACGGCCAGCCGAGCGACCACACCGACCCGGAAGCGGCCCGGTCGGGCGCCGATTAGGCGTTATCCAGGCCCAGGGTTTCCTCGAACAGGCTGGCCAGACGCTTGTAGTGCCGTGCATCCGCGGCTTCGTCATAGGCCGGGGCATCGAAGGCGGTATAGCCGTGGGCCGCGCCGGCATACAGCTCGGTGGTGAAATGCACGCCGGCCGTGGCCAGGGCCTCGTCCATGCGCGCGATCTGGGCCGGCGGCAGAAGCTCGTCCTTGTCGGCATGGCCGAAATAGACCCGGGCACAAATCTGATCGACGACCTGCACCGGGCTGGCGGCATCATCCTCGGCGGCCAGCTTGGCCGCATGAAAGCCGGCAGCCGCGGCCACGCGTGCCGGAAACCGAGCGGCCATGCGCAGCGCAAATGCCCCGGTCATGCAGTAGCCCACCACGCCGATCGGCCCACTGGCGAACTCGGCCTCGGCGTCGAGCGTATCGACCAGGGCATCGAAATCACTGGCCTGGGCCTCGGGTGTCAGGCGCGCGGCATATTCGAACAGCGTGGGGCGGACGTCTTCGTCGCGAAAACTCTTGCCCTCGGGCACGACCGCGCCGGCCGCGTCGCGATAATAGATATTGGGCATCAACACGGTGTACCCGTCATCGGCCACGGTCTGGGCCTTGTCGAAATAACAGGGCCGCAGGCCGCCGATATCGGTGAACAGCACCACGGCCGGTAATGGCCCGGTGGCCCCGTCGGGCACGAACACATGCGCGTCCATCGCGCCGTCGGCGGTCTGAATCGTGATCGGTCGAGACATTGCACGCTCCCGGTAAGTAAAGACTCACCTGAAAATGCGTGAAAACCCAAGCGCCTACAACAGCCGCGTGCCGTTGGGTACGGGCGTATCCGGCACTGCCAGGGCAATGCGCCCGGCCGAATCATGGAAACCGGTAACCAGACACTGCGACTGGATCGGGCCGATCTGTTTCGGCGGGAAGTTGATGACCGCCATGACCTGACGGCCCACGAGCGCATCTGGCGCGTACAGCTCGGTGATCTGGGCACTGGATTTCAGCGTGCCGATCGCCGGGCCGAAATCCACGTGCAGGATAAAGGCCGGCTTTCTTGCCCCGGCGAAGACCTCGGCCGAGACCACGGTGCCCACGACGAGGCGGACTTTGAGAAAATCCTCAAAGTCGATCGATTCAGCCCTGTCAGCCATGCCTGTCGCGGCCCGTTTGATACAGATCGGCCACCGCGCGGCCCACATCAGCCAGCACTTGATCACGCGCGTCACGGCTTGCGCTCGAGTCGGCGTAATAGGCGCTGATGACGATCGCGTGTGCCGGAGCGGGATGGGCGATCGCGATATCGGCAGCCGTGTTGTTGCCGCCCGAGCCGGTCTTGTCGCCGATAGGCCAGGCGCTCGGCAGCCCGGCCCGCAGGCGTTGATCGCCGGTCTGGTTGGCCTTCATCCAGCTCAGCAGTCGGTCACGGGCGGCCGGGCTCAAGACGTCGCCCAGCAGAATCTTCGTCATCAAGGCGCGCATGGCGCGGGGTGTCGTGGTGTCCCGGGCGTCCGGAGTGGGCTCATTGAGCGCGGTCTCGAGCCGGTTCGAGCGGGTTGTGGTGTCACCCAGCGAACGGATGAAATCCGTCAGCGCGGGCGGTCCGCCCACGGCATCGAACATGAGATTGGCCGCGGTGTTATCGCTTTGTGTCAGCCCGGCACGACAGATCGCGCCCAGCGTCATGCCGGTGGCCACGTGCTGTTCGGTCTCCGGTGAATAAGTGACCAGATCCGCCTCGGCGTAGTCGATAGGCCGTTCCAGTGATTCGTGACCGGCGTCCACGCGCGAGAGGATCAGCGCAGCCAGCGGCAGTTTCACCGTGCTGCACAACAAAAAACGGTCATCGCCGCGATGCGATACAGCAAGTCTGCCGGTCGTATCGCGTACCGACACGCCGAGCCGGCCGCCGTGGCGCGCTTCCAGCGCGTCCATGCGGGCCAGAAACGCCGCGCGCGGCGCGTGTGCCCAGGCCGGCATGACCGCGGCGAGCCCGGCGGCCGCGGCCATGCCCTGGATGACAGAACGACGTGTCGTCATGGTGACCGCCCGAGAAAACTGAAAACGAGCCTGTCAGCTTAGCGCTGACGACGTCCGCGTGGGAGGGCAGGCACGCGCTAGGAACCGACGAGCAAGTCCACGTGCTGCCCGGGCCGATCAGTCGAACGGGCCTGCACGGGGCCGTATCGTGTACGTGTCCTGCTGATAGAGGCCCGCAACGCATACGGTTGGCGCATGCGCCAGACAACGGTGCCGGTCGATTCATCGAAACGGTGGGCGAAACGGCTAAGATCGGTGCCAGTGATATTCATGAGTGATCGAGCGCCTATGTCCATCGTGCGGCGACGTCTTGTCATCGGGGTGCTTGTGCTGGCCTGCCTCGCGCCGGGCATGGCCCAGGCCGAGGTGGCCACACGTTTTCCGCAAGCGGCCGAGCAGGGCGCGATGGTCATCGGCCGTGTGGCCCCGGATGCCAGCGTGCGCTACGCCGGGCGTGAGCTGCGCGTGACTGATTACGGCACCGTGGTGTTCGGCATCGCCCGCGATGCGCGCCAGCCGGCCGAGGTGACGGTCACGCATCCTGATGGGCGCGTGGCGCACGTCAGAATCGCGATTCGGACCCATGACTGGCCTGTTCAACGGGTCAACGGCGTGCCCCAGAACACGGTCACGCCGCCACCGGCCGTGGCGAAACGTATTGCCCGTGAGCAGGCCGCGGTGGCTGCCGTGCGCCGATCGAGCAGCGATGTACTAGGGTTTGCCCAGCATTTCATCCGCCCGGCGCCGGGGCCGGTCAGCGGGCACTTCGGCGCACAGCGCATCTATAACGGCACGCCCGGATCGGCGCATAGCGGCATGGATATCGCCGCCGGTGCGGGCACGCCGGTCGTGGCCCCGGCGGCGGGGCGCGTGGTCTTCGCCGAGCCGGATCTTTATCTCACCGGGGGGACGGTGCTTGTCGATCACGGGCATGGCATCGGCTCGAACTTCCTGCACTTGTCGCGTATCGATGTCGCCGTGGGCGACACCATCGAACAGGGACAGCGGCTTGGGGCGGTGGGCGCCTCCGGGCGCGCGACCGGGCCGCACCTGCACTGGGGCATGACGTGGTACGACGTGCGTATCGATCCGGAACAGGTATTGGCGCGATGAGAATGAGCAGCGCGCGCGCGTTTTTCTCGACGGCCGTGATCGTGGCGGGCCTTGTCGTGCCGAGCGTATCGTGGGCATTGAGCGCGGGCAGCGCCAAGGCGGCCGGCAGCTGCGACCGGGCCTTCATGTTCGACGGCGCGCCGGTGAGCGCCCAGGTCATCGCGGCGTTCGAGCCGTTCATCAGCGATCGCACGCCGCCGATCGTCACCGAGATCAACCTCTCCGCGGCCCGGCACAGCAACGAATACGCCGCCCAGACCCGGCTTGGCCCGCGCGGCCAGGTCATGGCCGATATGTCCGACAAACACTATGCCTATCGCGTGGTGGGCTGTGCCCACGACACCTTCGTGCTGGAGACCGAACACGCGCCGACCGGCGGCTCGGCCGTGTTCAAGTCTGTCCTGTTTGTACGTCTGGATACGCGCCAGGCCTACGGCGCGGCCGGGCAGCACCTGTCGCGCCAGACGTTCGTTTCCGTCACCCGGCGTATTCCCATGGGCGATCGGGATACCGCTTCGGTCACCCTGCAGGGCGACGAGCTGCGTATCGGTAGCTCGCGCTATCGCGACGAGTCGCTTGTCGTTCGCGTGGCAGGAGAGGCCGAATGAGCCCGATCGTGACCACCGAGGCCGGCTTTCTCGAGCAGCTCAAGCGCTTTGAAGGCTTTGCCCGGCATATGTATCTGGACACGCGTGCCAACGTGACCATCGGCACCGGTCTGCTGCTGGCGTCTGCCGATGCGGCCGTGGCGGCCGATCTGGGTTTCACCGAGCGCCAGACCGGCGCGCCGGCCACCGATGCAGCGGTGCGTAATGATTACGACGCCGTGGCGGGCGCACCGCCGGCCCGCTATCCGCCCAGCCAATACCTGCCGTATACCGATCTGGTGGCCTCGCTGGCGGCCCTGAACGATGAACTGGCCGCCCGGGTCGATACCGCCCGCAACGATGCCCGGGCCTACGACGCCCGCTTTGATGATTACCCGGCCAGCGTGCGCTACGGCCTGCTGGATCTGGCCTTCAACCTCGGGCGGCCCGGTCTGCTCGAATATCGCCGCCTGCGCGCGGCCCTGCACGAGGGCGACTGGGCAAGTGCGGCCGAGCAATCCTATCGCTACGGGGTGCAGGACACGCGCAACCAAGCCATCGCCCGCTGGATTCGCGCCGCCACCGGCTGACTTGCAACCCGGGGCGGCTGGGGTGCGTAATGACAGGTCAGCCTACGACTAACGAATGACGGGTTGTAGACTAGGGTTTTCGGGCGCAGGTTCAGATAAAGATCTGGAACCGGTTCCGGTGCGTCGCGGACGCAACCGGCGCGGCCCCGGGGCACACGTTAACGATCAGGACAACGACGATGCAGCTCAGAGAAAGCAATATCGAGAAACTCGCCGAAGGTGAGGTCTACGACACCCTGATCGTGGGCGGTGGCATCAACGGGGCCGTATCGGCCGCTGCCCTGTCGGGCAAGGGCGTGAAGACCGCGCTCATCGACCAGGGCGACTTTGCCGGCATGACCAGCATGTGGTCATCCAACCTCATCTGGGGCGGCATCAAGTACATGGAGTCCTA